>NZ_JBXMTI010000061.1:0-45429 GCF_057083605.1 Candidatus Villigracilis sp.
GTCAAATATGACGAAACACTTGATCTCGCCTACCAGCAAAAGGTAATGAAAACCCAAATCCCATTTATTGACACCGGAGATGGTTCGATTGGTTCAATGGATGAGAATATATGGGAAAACACACAGGCGATCCTGCTGGAGTTCAAGTTAATTTCCAATCCAATTGAATTATCTTCAATTTATACAAATGAGTTTATCGCCGCTCCTTGATTCGCGCGCGACAAAATAGGTTTATTCAACTAATTTTTAGAAAGGAAAATCCAATGAAAACAAATTCCGCCCGCATAATTGGCGTGTTGCTTATCATTACGACATTATTGGTAAGCGCCTGCGGTAATCTTTTCAGTGCCCCAGAAAAAGTAACCATGCAATTTGCCTGGTTCCATCAAATTGAGTATACAGGGTTCTATCTGGCAGTTGAAAAGGGATTTTACGCTGATGAAAATATTGATGTCACGCTGGTAGCGGGCGGCTATGATACTAACCCAACTGCAGAAGTAGTAGAGGGCCGCGCCCAGTTCGGGATTTCCAGAGGCGTGAACATGGTGATTGCAAAATCTGAAGGACAGGATGTTCAAGCACTCGCAACGATCTTCCGTAAGAGTCCCTGGGTGGCGGTCTCGTTGCAAGAGGCTGGCATTACGACCCCACAAGATCTGGCTGGCAAAACCATTGGTATTGAAACAGGGGATCCAAAATACATTGAAAATATTCAATTGGCAGCAATGTTGAAAAAGCTTAATGTTGATACCAGCGAAATCACTTATGTTGCAAGGGACTTTGCCGACCCAATCGCCAATGATTTGCAAACAAGTCTCACAGATGTAGACGCCGGGCTTTTTTCCACGAACGATCTTGTAACAGCTCAAATGCGAGGCCTGAGCGTAAACACGATTTACTATTCCGACTATGGTGTTGATTTTTACGCCAATCTAATTTTTGCAAACAGTTCATTTTTGAAACAGAACCCCGACCTTGCAGCACGATTTATACGCGCCACATTACGCGGTTACCAATATGCCCTGGAAAACCCGGAAGAAGCTGTGGCCGCCACGCTTAAGTATGATGAGAAATTGGATGCAACAATACAAACAGCGCAAATGAAGGCCCAGGTTCCATTGATTGATACAGGTGATCAACCCATAGGATGGATGGATGCAGATGTCTGGCAAAACACAGTGGATACTTTACTTGCAGGTGGTTTTATTTCATCGACTGTGGATATTAATTCGTTGTACACCAACGAGTTCATTGAATAGATCGTTAATACAAGCTGGCAGTTACTCTGATTAAGAGTAACTGCCAGCCTACTACCATAAACACGTTGATTTTACGTAAGCCGAAGATTGGCCCTGATTTATTTGTAAGTCCTATTATTTACATCAAATTAAAAAGATATTCTGTAACACATATCAGGTACTAGCAAAAGAGACCGGAGGTTGTAATGAACCAAAATCCACCTATTTTAAATAATAAAGGCTTTGCAAGCAGCCGCTTATTTAAATTCACATCACTTAGAAACCGCCTGCTTCTTGCTTTTACACTGTTGGCAATCCTTCCTGTGCTTATCACCGGTACTACAGCCACATTGGTCAGTGCCCAGGGCCTGAGAAGTGACGTCTTTGATGAGCTTAAATCTGTAACGATCTTGAAAAAAAATGCGATTAGAAGCTGGTTGGAAGTTTTACAGACAAATCTTGATCTTATTCAAGAAGACCAGGTAGTGGAACAGGGCATGTTCGCGCTCCTGCAAAATAGCCAGGAATTAATCCTGAGCCAAAACCAGTTAAGAAACGAACTGGTCAGTTTTAATGAAAAAACAGGGTACTTTACAGAGATATTTGTCATGAATACTAATGGAGAAATTGTAGTCTCGACAAATGCACCCCAGGAAGGCAAGGTTCAGGCAAATCAAACCTTCTTCCAGAAGGGTTTGACAGATAAATATATTACACCACCTGCATATGAAATATCTCTTTCCAGCTACTCCATCATAATTTCACAGCCCATAAAAAACAGGAGTGGGAGGACTATAGGAGTATTAGCCGGCCGTGTAAATCTTGCCACATTGAGTAATATCATGGAACAGGAAACCGGCATCGGAGAAGCCGGTGAGACTTACATCGTAAGCGCCAACTACGCTGTATTAACTGATCTAAAGCACATAAATTTTACACTGGGTGAAACCTATGTACGCACGCAAGGTGTAACTGACGCAATCAAGAATAAGTCTGAAGGTTCGGCCGCTTACACTGATTACGCAGGGAATCTCACTTTTGGCACTTACCAATGGATACCGGAACTCCAAATCGCGATTATTGCTGAACACGATCAAGATGCTGCATTGCAGGCATCCAATAGAGTGTTTCAAATCACAGTCGGTTTGATGATCATTACTGCCTTGCTGGCCATCTTCATTGCATTCATTGTTACCAGAAGCATTACTTCACCAATCACAGCACTCGTGGATGTTGCGAACAAGATTGCCCAGGGAAATATTGAATTACAAGCTGAGGTCGCCGGGCAAGATGAAATTGGAGTATTGGCGCAATCATTCAATACGATGACATCACGTTTGCGAGATTTCATCAATACACTTGAACAGCGCGTGGCGGATCGAACCAAAGCGCTCTCCACATCGATTGAAGTAAGCCGCCATCTCTCGAACATTTTGGATGAGAAACAATTGGTGACCGAGGTGGTGGAACAGATCAAGGCGGCCTACGATTATTATCACGGGCAAATCTATTTGCTGGATGGCAGCGGCCAAACGCTTGTTTTAGCTGGAGCCACAGGTGAAGGCGGGCGAGCCATGCTAGAAAGTCAGCACAGCATATCCATTGAACGCGGGCTGGTTGGACGTGCAGCCCGCTCAAAATCCGGTGTGCTGGTAACGGATACCTCGCAAGACCCGGATTGGCTGCCTAATCCCCTACTACCGGATACGAAGGCCGAAGTAGCCGTCCCCATCCTTTTGGGCGATCAACTGCTGGGCGTAATCGATATGCAGGATGATGTTGTTGGTGACATCTTCCCAGACGATGTTGAACTTCTCACAGGTATCGCCAACCAGGTGGCAGTCGGGTTGCAAAATGCCCGTTCATATGCGGAGGTAAATGCCCGGGCGGAGCGTGAAGCGTTGATCTCATCCATCAATCAAAAGATCCAAAGCGAAACATCCGTGGCAAGTGCTTTGCAAGTGGCGATCCGTGAAGTTGGTCGGGCAACCGGCGCACAAACCAGCGTGCGGTTGAAATCCACCAGCAATCATGAAGATCGTGAGACTTCGATTGAAGAGAGGTCGTTATGAAAAAAAGTCTATTTCGCCTCCCGGAAAATAACACACTTCAGGCACACACCGCATTTCTGATCGCCATGTTGCTTTGCATTGTCCATTTTATGGCAGTGGCATATTACCTGTATCTAATTCAAACAACCGGGATCGCTCAATTCTATACGCTGGCAATCATTTCATCTGTGCTTGGCATTCTGTTCGGAATCGGCGCAATGCTAAACAGAAGTGGAAAACCCACCCCTGGCACAATTCTGGTTCTCGGCGCATTGGCTGTGTCTTACCCGCCCATCTCGGCTTTGGTAATCGGACTTGGATTGATCATCGGGCTCGCTTTAATGTTTGCCGGCCCGATGATCGCATTCCAGATTTTGCCCCGAAGGTCGGCTTGGGTGATGGCAGTTGCCACTTTAGCCTCGGGCCTGGCTGCCCTACTTTTGGACGTTTTCGGTTCAACAGTTAGGCCCGCCCTGCCGGGCATCGTCATTCAGCTTTTGGCGGTATCGGTATTGGGTGTGCTCGGCTTTTTCATTGTCCGCCAGTTTCGAGATTATTCCCTGCGTACGAAAATTATTTTGGGGATTCTGTTAATCGAAGGTATTTCCATCGGTACGCTGTCATACTTTGCCTTAACACGGGCAAATCAAATCGTTACATCAGTTTCCAGTGAATTTGAAAACAGCGTCCAGGCTCAGACGGAAGCGCAGTTGAAGAACATTGTCCAAACTGAGGCAACGAACGCAGATCAAATTTTTTCGGCAACGAGAGACAGCCTGGTCAATTTGGCAGATTACCGCGCCCAACTGGAATCGCAGGACACAATTCTGGGCCAAGGCACATATTGGGATGCGCACACGAAATTATCCATATTGTCCGAAAACCAATATGGCAACCCGGCTTCAGACGTAGCCTCTGTTTTTCTTCCAAATACCATGATCGTTGATGAGAATGTTCTATCGGAACTAAACACATCCGCTTTTCTAGACTTTTCCGCTCCGGGAATATTGAAAACCCAACCGCAAATTGTCGCAGTTTATTACATGAGTGTGCTTGGTTCCACCACATATTACCCGAATATTGGGCTAGCCAGCCTCGTACCCGGAGACTTTGATATTTTAGGCCAGCCTTTCTTTACCGTTGCCGATCCACAAAACAACCCTGAACGCATCCCACGCTGGACGGCGCCATATCAAGACCCAGCAGGTACCGGGTTGATCGTTACATCCTCCGCACCTGTTTACGACGCCGGCGGAATTTTCAAAGGTGTAATCGGCATTGACATGCAGCTTGCTCGCATTTCTGAAAATATCTCGAAAATCAAAATCGGCGAAACAGGTTTTGCCTTCCTTGTTGATGAGACAGGTCACATCCTGGCAATGCCGTCAAAAGGGTACACCCTCTTCGGGCTGCAACCCGAGGAAGTGCCAGTCAATGAAACACCGAAAGAGACCATCCTGGGTCATGGATCCAAGGATTTGCAGGAGGCAACGAGCCGCTTGTTAAGCGAAGCATCGGGATTATCGATTGTTGTCATTGACGGCGTGGAAACCTATATTGTTTCTTCGCCTCTTGACACTCCCGGCTATAGACTTGGCGTGACCGTACCAGTAAGTGAACTCAATTCAGCTATCATAACTTCTCGCGAGCAAATTCAAAACGAAACGACTTCTTCACTGCAAACAGCTACATTCATCCTGATTGGTTTATTGGTTGGCGCCATACTATTAAGCCTTGGAATTGGCCAGGTTATCGCTGCGCCGCTCACTCGCCTTACCCAAACTGCAGAACAAATCTCTTCTGGAAATCTTTCTGCTCGGGCTACCATCACTTCAAAAGATGAAACTGGAATTTTGGCGGGTGCCTTCAATCGCATGACCGACCAGTTGAACGAAACACT
Organism: Candidatus Villigracilis sp.; assembly: GCF_057083605.1. Lineage (NCBI taxonomy): Bacteria > Bacillati > Chloroflexota > Anaerolineae > Anaerolineales > Candidatus Villigracilaceae > Candidatus Villigracilis > Candidatus Villigracilis sp. The sequence continues at coordinate 5,190 of NZ_JBXMTI010000061.1, forward strand.
TTCCGGTCTCGAACAACGCGTCGTTGACCGCACCAAAGCGCTGGCCACCTCTACAGAAGTCAGCCGTCGTCTCTCCACTATTCTGGACCAGAAACAACTTGCAGTTGAAGTAGTGGAACAGGTGAAGAACTCCTTCGACTACTACCATGCCCAGATTTATCTTTATGACGAAGCCGGTGGCGAATTGCTCATGTCCGGTGGCACAGGCGAGGCTGGTCAGACCATGCTGGCACGCGGACATAAAATCCCGAAAGGGAAAGGACTGGTGGGTCGCGCAGGCATCACGAATGCTCCCATCCTGGTATCCAATACATCCATTGACCCGGATTGGCTGCCTAATCCTTTACTGCCTGAAACCCTATCTGAAATTGCCATTCCTATTTCCATCGGAGATGATGTATTGGGAGTGTTGGACGTTCAGCAAAATATTGTGGATGGCTTGAAGCGTGAAGATGTGGACCTGCTCCAGTCAATCGCGAACCAGGTTGCAGTTGCGATCCGAAATGCGCGTTCCTTTTCTCATGCGCAACAAAAAGCGGAACGCGAGTCTTTGATCTCCTCCATCAACCAGAAAATCCAAAGCTCAACCACAATGGAAGGCGCGATGCAGGTGGCGGCGCGTGAACTGGGCCGAGCATTAAGCGCGAAAGAGACCCGTGTAATTTTGGATGCGTCTTCGCAGAAGACCAGGCCAAATAATTAGAAGTATCTAGACCTAAAGGAGACTGATATGAATACTCGGAAATTAACACACTTTATTATTGCCACGCTCGTCATGATCTCATTGCTGTTGGCAGGTTGCGCAGGGGGCGGTCAATCCACCGTTGAGCTTACGCCTCGATTGCAGGAAATCAAGGACAGCGGCAGCCTCGTGATTGGCACGGCCATTACCGCGCCTTTTGAATTTCGTGACTCTCAGACCGGCGAGCTAAAAGGCCTGGATGTAGAACTCGCCAATGCGATTGCCGCGAAAATTGGTGTGCCAATCGAATGGAAAGAAATGGCATTTGGTGATTTGATCGCCGCGCTTCAGGAAGGCAAAGTGGATATGGTGATTGCAGGTATGTACATCACCGATGCAAGAAAAGAATTGGTGGATATGTCGGATGGATATCTCGACACGGGCCTGGTCATCGTCACACAGGCTGATGAAACCTCGATCACCAACGCGGAAGAAATGTCCGGGAAGACCGTGTGTGTAAAGACTGGTTCAACGGGCGCCAAGTTCGTTCAAACCCTGAACGATGCCGGCGCAACCATCAAGCCGCAGGAATATGCAGATACCGTTAGTTCACTGGAAGACCTTTCCAATGGCTTCTGCGATGCCGTACTGAATGACAAGATCAACTCGCTCGAATATATCAAGACCCATGCCGAGCTAAAGGTAGCCAGCGAAGTGTTACAACCAGCCCAGATCGGCGCCTCAGTTCAAAAGGGTGATACAGAATTGCTGGCCCTGATCAATTTGACGATTCAGGATATGAAAGCCAGCGGCGATATGGATGAATTGTTTAATACCTGGGTATTGGGCCAATAAATTAGATCGAGCCCGGTCACGACCCTGCTGAGAGGATGAAACATGAAAAAAACTGGACGTTTGGCAAATCGTTTGACAATATCATTTGTACTTGCGGTGGCGTTACCGCTGGTCATTGTCAGCCTTCTATTCGGCTGGGGCTTTGCCCGCTTTAGTCAACAAGCCATTCAAACACGCCAGTCGAGCATTATTGAAGTTGGCCGGGCCTACATTAACCGTTATTTCAATGACCTGTTTGACGAAGTCACCTTGATAGGTGGATTTGTGGATAGCGGCGACCCCGATTGGGTATCCACTGTGGAATTGATCTGCCGACGCTCAGCTGACGCGTATCTTTCCCTGTCCATTCTTGATACCAATGGGGACGAAGTTTCCCGGCTGGAAGATTGTAGGAATGTGGGTGTTGCGTCCTTTTCCAACCGCGCCAATGAAGAGGCCTTCTTTCGAGCAGCACGCGGTGAGATATTCGTTGGGAATGTTTCATTCAATGCTGAAAGCCAACCGATAGCCACCATTTCCTTGCAAACAAAAGCGCGTGATGGCCGCCAAATTGTGGTGATCGCGCGCGTAGACCTCGGCAATATCTGGCAGCCGCTTAATGAACTTGAAGTCAGCGAAGGCGGATACATCTATGTAGTGGATCAACGAGGTAACCTGGTCGGTTATCGTGACCCTGCGGTCATCAAGTTGGAACGCAACCTGGCTTCCAGCCCCAGTGTGGCTCCGCTGCTTGTGGATCAACCCGGTGTAAACTCAGCCAGATATACCGGCTTGCTTGGGGAGGATGTTATCGGCACATCCAGCGTGATCGATCAATTAAACTGGGGTTTGGTATTGGAACAACCTGCCAGCCAGGTATATGAAACGCGAAATCAGCTTGCGATTCTGTTCCTCGTCATTTTGGTCATCTTCAGTATAGCGGCCATTCGGATCGCTTTATCCAATTCCAGATCCATCGTGACCCCCATCCAACAACTGGCGGAAGGCGCAGAGGCGATTGCGCGCGATGATTTGACGGTACACCTGGATGTCAAATCACAGGATGAGATCGGTGTAACAGCCCAGGCATTTAACCAAATGACCAGCCGCCTGCGTGATCTGATCGGCTCATTGGAACAACGGGTTGCGGATCGAACCCACGACCTTGAACTGGCCTCTGAAGTCGGGCGTGCTATTACAGAGAGAGTCGGTGATCTCTCTGATCTACTCTTCAGGGCTTCTGAAACGATTCGTTCAAGATTTGACCTGTACTATACACAAATCTTCCTGGTTGACCCGGCAGGGCTCAGCCTCATCATGCGTGCAGGCACAGGTGATACAGGTGCACAATTATTACAACGCGGGCACAGGTTGGTAATTTCACCAGCCTCCTTAAATGGACGCGCCGCTTTGGAACGCACTCCTCTTCTGGTTGGTGACACACAAAAGAGTACAAACTTTTTGCCGAATCCTCTGCTGCCTCTCACCCGCTCAGAACTCACCGTGCCGTTGATCGTAAACGAAAAAGTTGTGGGCGTCCTGGATATGCAAAGCGCGGTACCAGATGCGTTTAGTGAAACAAATCTACCCGCCTTCCAGGTGCTGGCAGGTCAGCTTGCGGTCACCATTCAAAACTCTCAGTTGTTCGATCAGGCAGAGGAAGCCCGCCATATCGTGGAGGAACAGGCTCAACGTCTTACCTCCGCAGGTTGGCACGAATACATGAATGCAGTGGATCGACAGGAAAAGATCGGCTTTGCTTATAACGACTCAAAAACAGTTGCCCTAGATGACTTCAATTCCCCCGCATCAGAGGAAACGTTGACTGTGCCAATTACGGTCTCAGGTGCATCGGTCGGCTCGATTCACATCACAGAAGAAAATAGAGCCTGGACGGATGACGAACTGGGCATTCTGGAGGCTGTTTCAACCCAGCTTGCACAGCACCTCGAAAGCCTCAGGCTGCTGAATCAGGCTGATAAATACCGCTTGGAAGCTGAGCAGGTCACCCGTCGTCTAACGCGCGAAAGTTGGAATGACTATCTCAATATCCGCAAGAATATCGTTGAAGGCTTTACCTATAGCGGAAACATGGTGGAGTCATTAAGTGGAAATAACAAAGAGAATAATACCCCTGCCCAGTCCTATCCTATTCGTGTACGTGATGAGCAGGTCGGCGAATTGACCGTAGAGTCCACAGATGGCATGGATAGCGATACTGCTGAAATCGTATCTGTTATTACTCAACAGTTGAGCAGTCATATCGAAAACCTGCGCCTGCTTGAAGAATCTGAGATCAGCCGAAATGAACTTCACCTGGGCGAAGTCCGTTTGCGCTCTTTGATTGAAAACGCACCAGAGGCCATTGTGGTTGTAGATTTAACCACCGGGCTGTTTGCCGACCCGAATGAAAACGCAACAAAATTATATGGTTTGCCCCGCGAAGAACTTGTAAAGGTGGGACCTGCACAAATGAGTCCGCCCACCCAGCCGGATGGTCGCGACTCTACCGAAAAAGCCATGGAAAAAATCAACGAGGCCATGCAGGGCGGCGCGCCAGTCTTTGAATGGATACATCGCAACGGGCAGGGAGTGGACTTCCCATGCGAAGTTCGCCTCGTGCGTCTGCCGGGTGAACTCCCGCAAGTGCGTGCCAGTGTGACTGACATCACCCAGCGCAAGCGCGATCAGGAGATCATTGCCCAGCGCGCCAATCAACTTGAAACAGTGGCAGCAGTTTCCTCTACAGCCTCCACCGTGCTCAACCCAGACTTGCTTTTGCAACAAGTAGTAGACCTGACGAAGACACGCTTCAACCTCTACCACGCGCACATCTATCTGCTGGATGAAAGCTGGAGCACCCTCCTGCTGGCAGCCGGTGCCGGTGAAGTTGGAAAGCAAATGGTGACCTCAGGCCATACCATTGCAGCCGATGCAGAACGTTCGCTTGTGGCGCGTGCTGCCCGTGAAAGACAAGCCATCATCGTAAACGACGTGCGCAATGAACAGGGTTTTCTGCCCAATCTCCTGCTGCCTGAAACACGCTCAGAGATGGCGGTTCCGATGATCGTGGGTGACAAGGTGCTGGGTGTTCTGGATGTGCAATCTGAACAGGCCGGTCACTTCTCACAAGAAGATGTCACCATCCAAACCACGCTGGCCGCGCAGGTAGCCATCGCATTACAGAATGCCCGTTTGTACGTGGAACAATCCGCTACTGTAACGCAGTTGCGCGAATTGGATCGCCTTAAATCTTCCTTCCTTGCCAATATGTCGCATGAATTGCGTACACCGCTCAATTCGATCCTTGGCTTTGCAGATGTAATGCTCGAAGAGTTGGATGGCCCGTTGACCCCCAATATGGATAACGACCTGAAACTGATTCAGAAGAATGGTCAACACCTGCTCCACCTTATTAACGACGTTCTGGACATGGCGAAGATCGAGTCTGGCACATTGAACCTCATCATTGAAAAATTCAATTTGCAGGAAGTCATCGAGGAAGCCACCAGCATTACCTCCTCGCTCGCAAATGAAAAAGACATCGACCTCGTCATTGAAGATGACTCAGACCATGACGTGATGATCAGCGCCGATAGAACCCGCTTGCGTCAGGTATTGATCAACATCGTAAACAATGCCATGAAATTCACAGAAAAAGGTAAGATCGCGGTGCGCGCGATAAAAGAGGAGAACAACATCCTCATCAGTGTAAAAGATACGGGCATTGGCATTCCGCAATCGCAACTTGAATCCGTCTTCCAGGAATTCACACAAGTCGATTCATCCACCACCCGAAAAGCGGGCGGAACAGGCCTCGGCCTGCCCATCAGCCGCCGACTGATCCAATTGCATGGGGGGCGCATCTGGGCTGAAAGCACAGGCGTCCCGGGCGAAGGCGCCACGTTCTATGTCTTCATGCCCATCGAAGCGAAAGTATCAGATTCAGAACCCGTGCAAAGATCCGATCAACATGACTAAACCAGCCTTCCTTCAATGCGCGATCTGCGGCAAGCAGCAGCCCTACGAAGCCTTCGTGCCTGCCATCTGCAAACATTGTGATTCACAATGGCTTGAAGCAAATTACGATTACGAATCCTTCAAACGCGAGATCCTGCGCGGCATCCCCAACCGCCCAACCAATATGTGGCGCTATCAGGATATCCTACCGCTTGAGAATCCCTCCGCTTTGGATCTCTACCCCGCTGGCGGGACTCCACTCTGGCTGTCACAACGCTTCGCACCTAATCTGGGACATGCTTCTGTTTACATCAAGGACGAACGCTACGGCCCGACCTCTTCTTTCAAAGACAGGCAAGCCGCAGTAGCCGTCGCTGCGATGAACGAGAACAACGTGCGTGAAGCCGTCATCGCGTCCACAGGGAATGCAGCAGTGGCGTATGCCGCCGCCTGTGCCCGGGCTGGGATCAAGCTTTGGGTTTTTATGACCAGCCTCGTTCCCCAGGAGAAGCTGCGAGAAGCCGCACTCTTCGGTGCCGAAGTCATTCGAGTCAGCGGAAATTACGATCAGACAAAACAGATCGCGAGTCAATTTGCACAGCGCAAAAATTTGCTTTTGGATCGCGGCGCAAGTTCAGTGCCCGCCCGCGAATCGATGAAGACCATTGCCTACGAGATCGTGGAACAACTCAGCTGGCGCGCACCGGATTGGTACATTCAGGCCGTCAGCGGTGGGCTTGGGCCGCTCGGTGTGTACCAGGGATTCAAAGAATTATTCGCGATGGGTTTAATTGACCGCATACCCAAACTCGCGATCATTCAAGCCGAAGGTTGTTCGCCAATGGTGCAGGCCTTCAAAGCTGGCAGGGATGTTGCTGAAGCCGTTATTCCTGCTACAAGCATCATCATCCTCTCCACAGGCGATCCTGGCAAATCCTATACTTATCTTTGGAATCTCACCCAGCAATTTGGCGGTACGATGGAATCTGTCACCGATGCAGAGGCCTTTGCCGCCATGCGTTCGCTTGCCAAGAGTGAAGGAATGGCCGTAGAGCCTGCAACATCGGTTGCGTTTGCAGGTTTGGAAAAGATGTTGAAGGAAGGTAAGATTGGTGCGGATGAAACAGTAGTGGTCAACTGCACGGGTCACACCTTCCCCGTCGAGAAGCACGTTCTCGGCGATCAGTGGGCAGTGGATGTGCATCTCAGCAAAGACCAATCCCCTGCGCCGCGCGAAGGCTTACAAGCCGCCCTCGAAAATCTGGATGAAAAGACCACCAGTGTATTATTGGTGGATGATAATTCGGATGACGCGCTCCTCATCCAAAGACTGCTCGAAGGGCGTAAGAATTACCGCATGTATCACGCGAAGGACGGATGGGAAGGTCTCGCTATGGCCAGGCAAAAACTACCAGACCTGATTATCAGCGACCTGACCATGCCCGGCATGGATGGCTTTGGGCTGGTTGAAGAATTAAAACTTGACCCTCGCACAAAGGATATTCCCGTGGTCGTTGTCAGCGCAAAGGATATTACCGTGGAAGAACGCAAACGACTCAACGGTCATATTGAAGCGGTTTATCAAAAAGGTTCATTACCCACACGAAAATTTGTAGACCAGGTCATTAACGTCATCCAGGACAAGACCGAAGATAAAAACGGAGCTTAAGGAGATACCATCATGGGAAGTAATGTTTTATATATTGAAGATAACCCTGATAATATGATGCTTGTCAGGCGCGCCCTTGAATCAAGGGGTTATAATTTCCTGCAAGCCATGAACGGCTTGAACGGAGTTGCAGCCGCCGAAGGACAGGATGTGGATTTGATCCTGCTCGATATCAACCTGCCTGATATTGACGGCTACGAGGTGGCACGCAGGATCCGCGCCAGCGAAAAACATAACCTGGCTTATGTGCCGATCATTGCGATTACCGCCAATGCCTTAAAAGGAGATGCAGAAAAAGCGCTTTCTGCCGGTTGTGACGTGTATATGTCCAAGCCGATCAACATCCGTGAGTTGTGGGCTCGTGTTGAAGCTTTTGTGCCTGCACCCAACCCAAAGTAAAGATATTCATAAGGTCAATCATAGTGAAAACATCTTATCTCACCGAACTGACTTGTTCGGATTGTGGAAGATCTTTTTCCATCAATGAAGTACATACCTTTTGCCCGGATTGCCAATCGACCCTCATTTCAAATTATGATTTGAAAGCCGCCCGCCAGGGAGTGGATCGTGATGAAATCCATACGCGGCCAAAAGGCATGTGGCGCTGGCATGAAATGCTCCCAGTGCAAGACCCTGAAAATATCGTGTCGCTTGGCGAAGGCGACACTCCTTTATTAAAAATCCCTCGTATTGGAAAAGAACTCGGGCTTACCGATCTTTTGGTTAAAGACGAAAGCAGTAACCCCACTGGCTCCTTCAAAGCACGCGGGCTTTGCGCCGCGGTTTCAAGAGCCAAGGAACTTGGTATAAAAAAGGTCATTATCCCCACCGCGGGCAACGCAGGTGGAGCCATGGCGGCCTACGCCGCTCGCGCTGGTTTGCAGGCCTTGATCTACATGCCAAAAGACACACCCACCGCAAACATTCAGGAAAGCCGCATTGCAGGCGCGGAAGTCATCCTTGTGGAAGGGTTGATCAGCGATGCCGCTGGCATGGCTGGTATAAAAGCGCGCGAAGAAGGCTGGTTTGATGTTTCCACTTTCAAGGAGCCCTATCGCACCGAAGGCAAAAAGATCATGGGTTATGAACTTGCTGAGGCCTTCGATTGGACTCTTCCAGATGTAATCCTTTACCCCACTGGCGGAGGCACTGGCCTGGTTGGCATGTGGAAAGCCTTTGCTGAAATGGAAGCCCTGGGCTGGCTTACGAATACGAAACGTCCGCGCATGGTTTCAGTGCAAGCGGAGGGATGTGCGCCCATTCCCAAAGCATTTCACGCAGGCGCTTCATTCTGTGACTTCTGGCTGGGTGCGCAAACTGTGGCATCTGGCTTACGAGTGCCAAAGAGCTTCGCTGACCGTATCATCCTAGCCAACATCCGCGAAAGCAATGGGACAGCGGTTGCAGTTAGCGATGCCGCGCTCATCAATGCTCAGAAAAAATTAGCCGCCCTGGAAGGCATCTTCGCCGCACCCGAAGGCGCCGCATGTGTTGCCGCATTGGAAGAACTCATTAAACAAAATTGGGTGAAACCCGACGAACGCATTGTCATTTTCAATACCGGTTCGGGGTTGAAATATCTAGACCAGATATTGAACTAAACAAAAAAGCTCCTGCCGCCAATGGCAGCAGGAGCATATAGTTGGATATATCAACAACTACTTCGCTTGAAAAGTTGGAACTACACCGTTGCTCAAGATTAGATTCGGAAATACTCCCGCAGGCGTATAGATAAATTTATCTGAGTCTTTGATGGCGTTTGCATTTGCTAACGCGATCTGCAAAGCAACATATTCAGGATGCTGGGCATACATCTCTGCCAATGCAATTTCCTTGGCAATGTCAACCTTGGCCTGTTCATCTGCAATAGCCTGTTGGGCCTGGGTAAGTTCCAATTGTGCCTGTGCATTGACAGTCTGTTGTTGTATGACCGCGAGTTCTGCTTCCAGTTGCTGCTGCTTCAATTGCTGAAGTGTAGCCTGCTGACGCGCCTCTTCCTGCAATCTCGACTGTTCTACACGAATGCGGCCTTCTTCCAACGCCTGTTGTGCGGCAGATTCCTGTTTGGCTTTTTCCGCATCCTGCTTGGCTTTTTCGGTAGCCAGACGGCTTTGTACAATGGCATCTAACCCCGCCTGTACTTCGGGTGAAATCGTAATCTGCGGTACAGCCACGTTCCGTACTTCCAGTCCTAGGGGTTCAGCCAACCCGCTCAGTTCCTCGTCGATACATGCTCGTAAATCGTCACGTCCCGAGCCTATGACAGCTTCATCAAATTTCTTGTCACCCACGCAAACCTTCATTGCCTGCAAAGTGAAGGCCGTCATACGTTGTTGTAAGGCTTCGTCATTCAGGTAAATATTTCGATAGCGTGAATAATTGGAGATAACAATATCAGCTTCTCTAGGGCGAAATACATCGGCAGTTACCTCCAGCCCAATACGCTGTTTATCTATTGTGATTAACTCGGGATCATCTACTGTGATTGCCACTGCACTCGTTGTGATTTTGACTAGATCGACGAATAGGCCAAAATCATAAGCAATACCTGGCTGTAAGACGCCTTGAATTTCACCAGCTTCAATGGTTACACCAACCTGGTCATTCTCAATCACTTCAAAATACCAAAATGGCTTGCTAAGGTTGGCAAGGAAAGCAATCACAATGATTCCTATAACCAATCCAATCAGCCAACGTGGGATATAAGAGAGAATGGGTGGTTTCGGCTCAGCTGGTGGCGTTGAATTTTGTTTTTGATTTTGGTTTTGCGCATTTGGATTTTTCATTTTATCTCCTCACTAGATTTTCTGATTATACGTGAATTACTTCATTCCCACAAACGGATTATTCATCTTCTCGTGCCCCACCGTGGTTTCAGGGCCGTGACCAGATAATAAGCGAGTTTCATCGGGCATGGTGAATATCTGGGTGCGGATGCTGTTTTCCAAAGTATCCCAGTCACCGCCGGGCAAGTCCGTACGACCAACACTTCCATTAAAGATCAGATCACCGCAAAAACAAATATTTTCTTTTGGGACATATAAAACACAATGACCTTTTGTGTGCCCCGGGGTATAACGCACTTCAAAATCATTCGAGCCAAGTTTAAGCGTTAGGCCATGCGCGAAATCAATCGTGGGTTCAGGGCCAGGGTCAATATCGAAGCCAAAGACTGCGCCGCCCCCACCCGCACGCCAGAGGACATGGTCATCGGGATGCAGCGCCACATGCGGGAGCGGATTCAACGCATCTGCAATCGCCGCCGCCCCGCCGATATGATCGAAATGCGCGTGCGTATACCAGAGGTGACCAATCCTCCAGCCGCGATCCTGCGCCGTTTTGAGGATGATATGCCCGTCCCATGAAGGGTCGATCACAACGGCTTCCTTTGTTTCGGGGTCTGCCACAAGATAGGCATTGGTCTGCGCGGGGCCTAATGTAAAAGTAACAATCTCAAGCATATGATTTCACCTTTCTTGAAGTTGTACCGCACTCGGTCACAAATTGCGCTTTTTCTGAAGGTGGAAAGCGCAATTTGTGACCGTGGGTATTATATGAAGGTCAGTTTACCTGTCCGCTAGGCCCTGATTCCTCCACAGCGATGGCCTTCATCGGTTCTGGTCTTGGAGAGAAAAATTGGCCGACGATAATGGATACAACGATCAGCCCGATTGCCAGCGGGTAGACAAAGAATGGATCGCGTTCAAAGATGAAACCAGCCAGCGGCGGCGCAAGGATGAAAATGATTGCGCTCACGGTTTCCATCGTCCCATAGGTAACTCCCATTTGCGAATCATGCACGAGTTCGCGCGCCTGCGCCATTGCCATTGGGCGCGCTGCGCGGAAACCGCCAAGGAAAAAGTAACCCAGCATGAAAATTGGTAAGCCCGTTCCGCGCCAAATGCTCACAGCGAATAACGCAACTAGAATTTGTGCCAGCAAAAAGCCACGGCGCGGATTGAAGCGGCTGAAGGTAAGAGCCATCAGAGAATTACCAAGCGCTCCTGCGGAAAATATCCAACCTGTTTCACTTAGAGTAAGTTGCCGCACACCTTTCAAAAAGTTGGGCGTCAGCGGTTGGGCGATGTACATGGCAAACACAGCGAACGCAAACACCATCAGAAAATTGGTGAATCGAAGGTTATTCCACAAGTTGATCGGAGGCGCTTCAGGGTCATGCCTGTCAATCGGCTGGCCCTGAATAAAAATAATAAACAGGACAGATATAAAGAACACAGCCGAGGCTGCAAGATAACTCGTCCGCATTCCAAAATGTTCGCCGATCCAACCACCAATGACAGGGCCCAGTGCCATGCCAAGGTTAAATGTGGCAGTCGTCAGCGAGAGCGCAGTACCCACTCCCCACTTGCCGCGCGCCGCAGTGACGTAACTCCCTAAAGGAGATGACACAAAAGCCGTCAGCCCATAACCAAGAACACCGATCATATAAAACGGCAGCTTTGTCGCAAGCCCCATTAGCAATGTGGAAAAAAATCCCAGCACCCAGGCAATGATCAAAAGTGGACGCCGCCCTAAACGGTCTGCCAAATGGCCGCCAGGGATATGCGTGATCGCCATAAAAAAGCCAAATGCACCCAGGGCAAAACCGATCTGCTGTTTGCTCAAAAAGAACTGTGTTTCCAAATAGATCGGCACAAAGTTAAAGAACATCCCCTCGCCAAGCCCCCAAAACAGCAGGGCAAAGGCAATGAAAAATAGATTTCGATTCAAGTTTTCCTCTTTTATTTTTCGTCATTCCCTTGCAGGGACGATGTGCGAGGAGCGTTTGTTGCGACGACATCGTACCCGAATGGGTAAGCAATCTCCAATATTGTGGGCGGGATTGCTTCGTCACTCACTATCGTTCGTTCCTCGCAATGACATTTGAATTTCGATTAATAAAATCACGCGCAAGTTCAAACACTTGATGACGAGCCGCATCGCGCGTAACAACATGGCCTGACCCAGTCACGTAGAGCTTTGTCTTGTCTGACGCATTCACCAGCCCGGCATAGATCTTCTCCATATTTTCGGGCAGAACATACGGGTCATCTTTTGAGTGGATCAATAACACAGGCTTGCGAACCTCAGGTAATGCAGTTTGCATTTCATTGAGCAGCAATTTCATCTCAACCACCGAACGCATTGGGTTTTGGGGGTATGAAATATGCTCGGCATATGCGGCTTTATCAAACCACGAAGCCCCAGGTTTCTCTTTGGATTTTGGGTTATCACGAACAAACATGCTATATAAACGCAACGCCCAAAGCGGATAATCATGCGGCAATTGATAGGGGGTAGACATAGCCACTACGCCCTCAACATCCAACCTGGTGGACATTAGCAACGACAGCACGCCGCCCATTGAAAGCCCCACGAGATAGATACGGTCAACAAGGCCACAGAGTAGATGATAGCCGTCTTCAACGGAGGCAGTCCAATCGGTCCAGAGCGAGCGGCGCATATCTTCCATGTCAGTTGCATGGCCGCTAAGTCGAATCCCCAAACAGGTGAAGCCCTTCTGATTGAGGTATTCCCCCATCCAGCGCATTTCCTTGGGTGTGCCCGTGAATCCATGAACGAGCAAAACGCCAGTACGGCTGCCTGGAAAGAAAAACGGTTCGGTGGTTTCTATGATTCTCATTGCCGTGCCTGCTTCAGAATTTTACCCAGTTTGGGATAATATGTTGCAAAGATGATCCCAAGCCCAAGTTCGAGGTAGCTGGCATAAGATTCCTTCGGGATGATAAAGGGGATAACAAAGATCAAAATGACAATTGCAATCCATACGAATAAATTACCGAAGGGCATATCCACCCAGCGTGCAAGCAGTGTAATCGCCAGCATGATGACTGTGGCGGAGGCCAATACCAATAACCAGAACAACCAGGGATGATTCCAGATTAATTCGATATTACGCTGAAGTTCAAACAGGCGAAAGAATTTGATCAGCGCATAATGGATATACAAAAACAGGAGCGAGTTCGTGCCCCAAAAGATGGTCAGCCAGTTATGGGTTGGGTGGCGTAGTGCTGGGATAAAGCGTATCATGAAAAATGCAAGAAAAAGAAATGCTGAGGAGGCGATGAAAAAATCCAGAAGGAAGCGCCACTTACTCTCGTTGACGTCGGGAACATTCAAGCCAAAGAGGAAGTAGTATACGAGGCCGAGCACCAAGAATAATATCAGGTTGTATAAGTTGTTCACGCGATAGGCGAACACTCCAAAAAAGAATAATGAAAGCCAGGGCAGGAAAGGAAAAATCCCGGGCGAGATCAAAATGCCTTCCAGCGCTTGCCAACCGAGCGGCTGAAGGAGTTTATCCAGCCCAAATGCCGCAAACCCAAGCAGAAGATAGATCCAGTCTTTCGGCTGTAAATAGCGCTCGATGAAATAAACAGCCAGCACACCCAGCGCAATGGTTTGAATGATCTCAAATTGAATGCGCGAGAGGAAATTCGGATCGAGGAGCCCGCTGTAACTGAAGCCCAGCAGGAAGATGAAACCATAAAAGAATAATATCTCGCGCGGCGGATATTTCGCCGCTTGAAAAATCGCCGTCACACCCGCAACGGAAAAGAAAAAGGCGGGAGCAAGATTACCCCAAAAGATGTAATCTTCATAATTCCACATCTTGAGCTTGGAATGCGCCACCACCATTAAAGCACACCCAATGCCCTTTAATACATCCAGCCCAAGGTCGCGTTTCTGCAATGCATTCACAAGGCAGGCATTATACCCAGCGCGCTCACAAATTGCGCTTTTTCAAAAGCGGGAAAGTGTAATTTGTGAGCGTGGGTATTCTATAACCGTGAAATCTCTATTCATTATTTAACGTCAATAATGGACAAGGGATTGTGTCATGCTGAGCGCCGCTTTTCAGGCGCGAAGCATCTCGTGACTTACATTCGAGACTCTTCAGTCGCTGAAAAGCGCTCCTTCACATCGTCCCGATGTCCTTTGGAGGGGTGACACAACGGCCTATTTTTTTATCCATTGTTCACGTTATTTACAATTCCCAACAACCCGCGCAGACCCAGTTCATATGAGCGCCAGCCAAAACCTGTCACCTTGCCCTTGCAGGCCGCTGAAATCAAGGACTTGTGTCGGAACTCTTCGCGAGCATACACATTTGATAAATGCACTTCGACCACAGGAATTTGAATGGCAGAGATCGCATCACGCAATGCGACCGAAGTATGTGTATACCCGCCTGGGTTGAATACAACTCCGTTCGCCCATGTCTGTGCATCCTGCAATGCATCGATCAATGCGCCTTCATGATTTGATTGCAGGGTTTTTATTTCAGCGCCTAATTCCTTTCCCAACTCGATCACCTTATTATTAATGTCATCAAGAGTCATCGATCCATATATTTCAGGTTCGCGCGTGCCAAGCAGGTTTAGGTTGGGGCCATGCAGTATTAAGATTTTCATTTGTCCTCTTTTTTACGTCATTGCGAGGAGCGGTAGCGACGAAGCAATCTCTTCATCGTGTTGGGGATTGCTTCGCAAAGTGCGCTCGCAATGACGACTATTCCAGCACTTTCTCCAAATTCGTCACATCCACCAACTCCACTTTGCCAATTTCAATGGGCAGTGCAAAGCGGATGGCATCCTCGTTCTTTTTCTTATCCACTCGCATGGCGCGGACAATTTCCTCGCGTGGTAATTCTTTGTGGATATGAATGGGGAGCTTCAATGTTGTCAGTAATTCCGTAATTGCTTCCACCAACCCTTTGCCTGCCAGCCCGACCCGGGCAGAATACTTCGCCTCAGCCACCATGCCAATGGCAATGGCTTCTCCATGCGTCAACTTGAACTTGCTAACCAGCTCCACTGCATGGCCAACGGTATGACCCAAATTCAACGCCGCGCGGAATCCTTTTTCATAGGGATCTTCTTCGATGATTTTTATCTTCACCGCCATCGCGCGCTTAACGACTTCTTCCAAATTATTTTTTATCCAATCCAAGCCACGTGTGCATAATTCGAATAACTCGGGATCGGAGATAATTCCGTGCTTGACTACTTCTGCCAGGCCAGAAATAAATTCTCTTTCGGGCAATGTTTTTAGAAGTTGCGGGTCAGCCAATACCAATTTCGGCGGATAAAACGAACCGATCAAATTTTTTCCTTCCGGCAGATCAAATCCAGTCTTACCGCCCAACGACGCATCCACCATGGACAGCAGAGTTGTTGGAACAGCCACCCAACTGATCCCGCGCATGTAAGTTGAGGCGGCAAAACCTGCCATGTCGCCGACTACGCCGCCGCCCAAAGCGATGACCGTGCTCTTACGATCCAAGCCTGCCTGGAGAAATCCATGCCAGAGTTTATAAATAGTCTCCAAATTTTTGTGAACTTCACCCGCAGGAATAATCGACAACTTGGAATCGAAACCAGATGCGCGCAGAGCAGAGACCGTTTTTTCAGCGTGGAATTTCGCCACATTTTCATCGGTCACGATCAACGCGTTTGAGTAGTGCAAATTGGCAATCTGTCCCACGATCACATCATACTCACCCATCGCGGACAGATGATATCGTCCCAATACAACCTGAATTTGATGTACATTTTGCTCGGCAGTTTTTCCATCCACATGGATAACATGAGGAAAAGATGCATAATGCTTGCCGCGCTTGATGAGCAGTGCCGCTAGATTCGTGCTCAAATTCCCTGCCAGCAGAGGGCGAGTCACAGGTTTATTTTGAAGCCGCTCAATTAAAGTGGATAATTCCGCCATCAACAATATGACTTTGCCATTGTTTTCTGCAAAGGCACGATTCTGATCTTCCAAAAGTGCGCCGCCACCCAGAGCTACTATACTTTCCGCTTCATTTACCAACGCTTTCAAAGCATCGGATTCAAGTCTGCGAAAAGCTGGTTCACCCTGTTGTTCCATGATCTGCGAAATGGACAGCCCCGCTTTTGTTTCAATGATACGGTCAAGGTCAATAAAAGGCAGTTTAAGATTATGGGCAAGGGTTTTGCCTGCTGTTGATTTTCCTGTCCCTGGGGGACCGTAAAGGAAGATGTGCATGATTCTCCATTCGTCATTTCGAGGGCAATGCCCTCCCGAAGGGGCCCGAAGCAATCTCAAACACAGTGAGGGGATTGCTTCGTCGCAAAGACCGCTCCTCGCAATGACGTGATGTGGTTATTCCCAAAATACATGTGAGATATTATCCATTTGCAAATCGTCAAGCGTGGCTTTACGAAGAGCTTTGAATCGAGGCTTCATCTCATTCATAGAGTCACCGCCAAGTTTTTCGATGAGTGCGTCAGCTAATACAAAAGCAACCATGGATTCAAGGATGGGCACAGCTCTTGGAACGGGGCAGAAGTCGGAGCGTTCATATTTGGTGGGAGATTCGGTTCCTGATGCCAGATCAACTGTCGGCTGGGGAAGAAGCGTGGTGGCAATTGGCTTCATCGCCGCGCGGATGATGATCGGCTGTCCGTTGCTAATTCCACCTTCTGTTCCGCCTGCGCGATTTGAATTACGTATTACGTATTGCGTATTACGTAATTGCATTGCATCATGGGCTTGCGTTCCCAATCGTTTGGCGTTTTCAAATGCGTCGCCAACTTCCACACCTTTGATGGCCTGCACAGACATGACCGCCATGGCGAGCTTTGCTTCGAGGCGTTTATCCCATTGGACAAAACTACCGAGGCCAACGGGAAGGTTGAGCGCAATGATTTCAAGCACACCGCCCAAAGTGTTTTTTCCATGAATGGCCTTTTCGATTTCATCACGCATTTTTTTTGCGGATGATTCAACGGGGCAACGTACACCAGATTCTTCGGCGCGGATGAAGCGTTCTTCATAAGGCATGTCGCCAAAATCAGTTTGGGTCTCGCCAATGGATGAGACATATCCACCAACGATAATTCCAAATTGGGTAAGGAAATGTTTACAAACCGCGCCGACTGCAACGCGCATTGTAGTTTCGCGGGCGGAGGCACGTTCAAGCGCGGGGCGCAAATCTTTGTAACCATATTTGACTGCACCCGTTAAATCCGCGTGGCCTGGGCGAGGGGCGGTCATTGGCTCAATAACCTGGCCCTTCCATTTGGCATGATCGGCATTTTGGACAAGCAGGGCAATCGGCGCACCTGTAGTTTCGCCCGCCATGACTCCGCCAAGGATTTGCACAGTATCTTTTTCAATCTTCATGCGCCCACCTGAACCGTATCCTTTTTGGCGGCGTGCGAGTTCCTTGTTGATAATTTCAGTTGTTACAGGAAGTCCCGCAGGCATTCCGTCGAGGATGGCGGTGAGAGATGGGCCGTGCGATTCTCCTGCGGTTAAAAATCTAAGCATACGATCTCCGTGTTTCGTGTTGCGTAAGTGGGAATTAGAGAATTAGAGATTGGAGATTTGTTCGATGGACGCACGCATTATTTCGCGAAGAGGATTATGCCCAGTCCAAAGTTCAAAGGATAGAGCGGCTTGCTCGATCAACATGCCGAGACCCGTTGTTGCCTTCAGTCCATGTGCGCGTACATCTCTTACTAATTTTGTCTCACTTGGATTGTAGACCAAATCATAAATTAAAGTATTTGAAGACAATGACAGATTTTCGGGAAGAGGTGATTCTTCGATTTTCGGGGTCATGCCAAGGGGGGTGGTGTTGACGATCAGAGTGATATTCGATAATTCGATATTCGAGATGTCGTCCTCAATACACAATCGGTAATTCGGAATTGACGCTGCAAGTTGCTGGGCCTGTTCCATCCTTCTTGCAATGAGAGTCACATCCCATCCGTCACCGGCAAGAGCATGCACCACTGCCCGCGCGGAACCGCCCGCTCCCAAAACCAATGCCGATTTACGATTCCCAATTCCCAATTCCCGATTCCCGATAAACCGTTTTAGATCAGACAGAAATGCTTTCGCATCAGTGTTATCGCCGATGAGTTTATTGCTACGGAGATAGATTGTGTTTACTGCGCCGACGGCTTTTGCTGTTGGTGTGAGTTCATCCATCAACTCGATCACATTTTGTTTGTGGGGGATGGTGACGTTGAGTCCGTGAATTTCACCAGCGCGAACGCGGTTCAGTAAATCTTTCAGTCCCTGTTTATCTTCTGGATGGATGGGGAATAGGGAATAGGTTCCATCCAACCCGCACGCTTTGAGTGCCGCAGTATGAATTTTGGGGGAAAGCGAATGCCCAAGGGGATAGCCAATCAAACCCAGTTTGAAAGTTGGAAGGTTGGAAAGTTGCAGGTTGGTCATTGTAAAGAATCCAAAACCTCGAAATAATTTGGGAATGTTTTGGAAACACAAGATGGATTTTCGATAGTGACGCCATCCACGCGTAAACCGATAAGCGAGAAGGACATTGCCATGCGATGGTCATTGTAGGTTTGAATGCTGGAAGGTTTGAAAGTTTTACACGGATAAACAGTCATTCCATCTTCGTGTTCTTCAACCTGCACTCCCAGGCGTTTTAGCTCATTACAGGTCGCGGAAATGCGGTCTGTCTCTTTGACACGGGCAGAGGCAATGCCGCGGATTCTGGTCGGTGAGGATGCAAATGGCGCAACGACTGCGAGAGTCTGTGCGGTGTCAGGGATGTCACACATGTCCACATCGGTGCCGTGAAGTCCCGTCGCCCCCGTAATCTGTATACAGTTATCAGTTTCAGTGGTGGCGCAACCCATTTGTGTCAGTACATCGAGAAAGGCAATGTCACCTTGTTTTGAGTTGCGTGAAATATTTTCAACTTTTACCGTCCCGCCGCAAATGGCAGGAGCAGCGAAGAAGTAAGAGGCGGCGGAGGCGTCAGACTCTATGGGATAAGTTGAGAAGGGGTGAGAATTAGAGATTGGAGATTGGAGATTGGAGATTAATTGGTAATTGGTAATAGGGATGCGGTATGTTTGGTGATCGTTTCGTTGTGCTTTAACACCAAAATCCTGCATAACGGCGATGGTCATATCCACGTAGGGCTTGGAGTTAAGTTCAGTGGTGAGTGTTATTTCTATAGGGGATTTTGCGTAGGGGGCAACCATCAATAAGGCCGAGAGAAATTGGGATGAGATATCGCCTGCAATTTGTGTTTTTCCACCAGGCAAACCATTGGCAGTAATTTTTACAGGTGGGCAGATTTGACCTTGAAGGTTCGACTTTGAAGGCTCAACAGATTCAATCTTTGCGCCAAGTTGAGTGAGCGCTTCAACCAGGTCGCCGATGGGACGTTCACGCATACGCAAGTCACCATCCAAAATGTATTCTCCGTTGCCAAGTGTAAGAAATGCGGAGAGAAAACGTGCCGCCGTGCCAGCGTTGCCGATAAATAGCTCAGCTTTTTCCGCAGGGATTTTTCCGCCAAGGCCATGCACCGTCATTTCATAATTTGCCTCGTCAAGTTGAATATCGAATCCCAAAGTTTGTAAAGCATTGGCAAAGTAACGCGAGTCATCGGAAAAGAGAGCATTGGTTAAGCGCGTGGTTCCGTTTGCAAGCGCCGAAATCAGCAAGGTACGATTAGTCAGCGACTTTGATCCAGGGACGCGGACGGTTGCGTTGAGAGGATGATGGATGGGAAGGATTTGCATGAAAGATGAATAATTGGTAATAGTGATTGGAGAATTAGAGGCTTGGGTGGAGCAGGCTTTCGTATGAGTACCGTGAATTGTCGAGGAGAGTCTGTAATGTGAAATCATCATCGTTTTCAATTGCAACTTCAAGTTCGTTAAGCGCATTGCGAAAGGTGAGAAGAGATTGCATAATATTTTTCCGATTTGATTTCAAGATGCCCATCATCATGTGGGAGGGTGTGCCTGCGAGGCGGGATGCCGAGCGAAAGCCTGGGCCAATTGCAGGAGAAAATTCAGGTAGGGTTGAATGTACAAGCGCGGAAGAAATGAGAAAAGGTAAATGACTCGTTTGCGCAAGAATGCGGTCATGCTCTTCGGCGGTCATTTCAATGGGATGAGCGCCGATTGCTGAAATAATTTGTTTGGCGACAGTCTTTGCTCTTGACGATGTTCGCTCCAACGGTGTGATCACAAATGGAGCATCCTGATATAAATTTAAATCTGCATGTTCCAGGCCAAGGGTTTCCTTGCCACAGATGGGATGTCCGCCGATGACATCAAAGCGTGATGGCAAAGCATCCATGGCACACAGGATATCTGTTTTGGTGGAACCCAAGTCCATGATGATGCAGGGATTAGGCATAAGGGTAGGCAATTGCCGGATAAGAGTCAAGATCGCTGGGACGGGAGTGGCGAGAATGAGCAGGTCAACTTGAGAGAGCGAGGTGGCAGAGTCGCTTTCAGCCTGGTCAACGATATTTTTAGAAAGAGCAAGTTCGAGCGTGGGGAGATGCGAGTCGAATCCGATCAGGCGCGCACAATGTCCCTTGAGATTCATGGCGAGTGAGCCTCCCATGAGTCCCAATCCAAAAATTCCAATGGTTGAATCTTTAAGCGAAAAGCCAGCCTCCATTTTTACCAACCAGCAGCGACAGGCTTCTTGATGGGCGCAACACGACGGCCCATGACTTCGGCAATGGCTTTGACCTGCTTGACCATCTCGGCAAATTTTTCGGGCTTGAGAGATTGCTTGCCATCCGAGACAGCTTTTGCAGGGTCGGGGTGGACTTCAACGATGAGGCCGTCGGCGCCTGCGGCAATGGCAGCGCGTGCGATGGCAGCCACATAATCGGCATGACCCGTTGCATGGGACGGATCAAGAATGACTGGCAGATGCGTGAGATTTTTGAGAACGGGGATCGCATTGATGTCGGTGGTATTCCGTGTGGAAGTTTCAAAGGTGCGGATGCCGCGCTCGCACAACATGACCTGTTTGTTGCCGCCCGCCAGAATATATTCAGCCGACATGAGCAGTTCTTCAATCGTCGCCGAGAGGCCACGCTTTAGCAAAACACTTTTTCGTGTTTCACCGATGGCACGCAGGAGATTGAAGTTTTGCATGTTGCGCGCGCCTACTTGAAATACATCCACATATTTCACCATGAGATCAAGTTGCATTTGCGACATGATCTCGACCACAATGGGCATACCTGTTTGCTCACGTGCTTCGGCCAGGAATTCGAGACCTTCCTCACCGAGGCCTTGAAAAGCATAGGGTGAGGTGCGAGGTTTGAAGACTCCGCCACGTAATGCATTCGCACCTGCTTCACGGACAGCGTGCGCGGTTTCAAGAATTTGCGAACGCGATTCAACCGCGCAGGGCCCCGCAATAACGACAATGTCATTGCCGCCAACTTGAAAGCCATCTATTGGAAAGATGGAATTTTCAGGATGCACCTGACGTGAGCCAAGCTTGAAGGGCTGTGAGATTCGTTTCACGCTTTCGACTCCTTCCAACGCTTCAAAGGCATCCATTGAAGGTGCGTGGAATTCACCGACCACTGCAACGATGGTGGTCTCAACTCCGTGTGTGATATGCGGAGTGAGATCATGAGCTTTGGCGGTATTGAACACTGCTTCAATTTGCTGAGGTGTGGAATTGGGTTTCATGATGATTAACATAGGTTTTTCCTTCTTTGGTAGGGGCGGGGTTCTCCCGCCCAGGATCGAGGCCACCGCGTTTATGAAAATTCTTCTTGTAAGTGGTGGTTTCGACACCGCACTTGCGTTCGGTGCAAGTGCATGCCCTTCGCACACCTGCCCTGGCGGGCGGTGCCAGGGAAAACGCTCAGGGCTACTCAACCACCGGTAGCAATAATTATTGCGCCGCCACCAGATCGGGTCTTAGCTTAACCGCATCGCGTAAATAGACATGCGTTATCTCTGATTGTAGTACTTCCGTATTCCAATGGACAAGCACGCGGATCACTCTCGTCAAACTGCCCGGGACGGGGATTTCGCGCGCACACATCATCGGAACGAGTCCCCAGCCCATTTGACGGGCAGCCTGTGCGGGGAAGGTGGCGGCGAGGTCTTCGGTCACTGTGAAGAGTGCACTGGCTACATCTTCATGAGTCATTCCAGCGTTTGCTTCGAGAATGGCTTCCAATAATTCCCGCGTGGCTTCAAGGATCAAGTCTGGCTCATCAGCCTGGACTGTGGTTGCACCGCGGATTCCACGAATTGACATAAATTTCTCCTAAGACCCTCACCCTGCCCTCTCCCAAAATGGGACGTGTGCCCGATAGGGTAGAGGGTTGCAAGGAAAATGAAAATAAAAAGAGCGAGACCGTGTGGTCTCGCTCTTTTACGTGAACAGGTTTACTCTCTGTTTACTTAAGCGCCACCAACGGCAACCGAACCTCGGAAACCGTAATAAAAATAAAATGCAAACCAGCGGGCAGACTTAAGCATGTTGGGCGCTATTCTATGCCTGTCATGCAGATGCGTCAAGAGGGAAATTCTGTAAACGGACTCTGTCACGGAATCGCGGGTGGGAAACAGATTTCGATGATCGTTTTGTTTTGTGTTGGAAGTATAATCACCTCGTATGTCCATCCTTTCGGAAAAACACATTTTGCTTGGGGTCACAGGGTCTATTGCGGCGTATAAGGCAGCGGACCTGGCTTCCAAGTTAGCGCAGGCTGGCGCACAGGTGGATGTAATATTGACAAGCGCGGGGGAAAAATTTGTAACACCGCTTACCTTTCAATCTGTCACTGGCCGTCGCGCATATACAGATGATGACTTGTGGGGAAATGAAGCGCATGTGTTACATGTCAGCTTTGGTAAGACAGCCGACCTGCTTGTTATTGCTCCATGCACGGCCGATACGATGGCAAAGCTCGCGCATGGTATTGCAGATAATTTATTAACCGTTACTGCACTCGCGGCAACTTGCCCGATCTTGATCGCGCCTGCAATGGATGGCGGGATGTTCGACCATTCCGCCACGCAGGAAAATTTAGCGACGCTTCAATCTCGTGGAGTGCTGGTTGCTGGCCCTGCGGAGGGACACCTCGCTTCGGGCCTTTCTGGCAAGGGACGCATGTTGGAGCCGATGGAAGTTCTTGGTCATATCCGCATGGCGCTTGGCAGGAATGGAAAACTGGCTGGCAAGAAAGTTGTCGTCACTGCCGGCGGAACTCAGGAAGCGCTTGACCCTGTCCGCATTATTACAAATCTTTCAAGCGGCAAACAGGGATATGCCCTCGCTCAAGCCGCTCTCGATGAAGGCGCAAACGTAACCCTGATCACCACGCCAACTGTCTTGACCCCGCCCGTAGGTGCGCAGGTTGTTAAAGTGAAGAGCGTGCAGGAAATGTTGGATGCTGTGATGAGCGAATCCGCGGATGTGTTGATCATGGCGGCAGCCGCAGCAGACTTCCGCCCGAAGCAGGTTGCCAAAGAAAAAATGAAGAAGCGGGATGGTATTCCACAGGTCGAGCTTGAGGCGGCGCCTGATATTCTTAAAACAGTAGCAAGCCAAAGGTCAGGAAAGAAGCGTTTCAAAGTCATAGTAGGGTTTGCGGCGGAGAGTCAAAACCTTCTCGAAAACGCATCTGAAAAGTTACAATCAAAGGGTTTGCATCTCATCGCCGCCAATGACATCTCTGCCAAAGACGCGGGGTTTGCCGTTGATACAAATCGCATTACCTTGTTATTCGCAAATGGATCAAAAGAAATTTTGCCGTTGATGAGCAAAACAGAAGCGGCCGAAAAAATCATTGAACACACAGCAATGCTGTTGGAGTAAATATGCGCGTTTTGGTCATCTCGGATATTCATGCAAATTACACCGCGCTCCAGGCCGTTTTGAAAGAAGCTGGCAAAGTGGATGAGACCTGGTGTTTGGGCGACCTGGTTGGGTATGGCCCCGATCCTAATGCAGTGGTCGAAGAAGTGCGTGAGATCAAAAATCTCATCTGCCTGCTTGGTAATCACGATGTGGCCGTCATCGGCAGGATGCCGCTTGAAACATTTAATGGCGAAGCGCGGCGTTCGTTGATCCATCATGAAAAAGTTTTAACCGCCGATAACATGGAATATATGCGCGCGCTCCCATCCAAAACAACGGTGCGCGGCGAGGCTACCCTGGCGCATGGAAGTCCGCGTGACCCGTTGTGGGAATACATTTTGAATTCACTTTCGGCGCGTCTCAACTTTGAACATTTTGATACCCCCTGGTGTTTCGTTGGGCATTCGCACATCCAGTGCATGTTCGCATTGGATGAAGCACAAGACCGCGTAAGCCTTGAGCAAGTGAAAGCTGATGTGCCGATCGCACTCCGCCGAAAATTGATCCTGAACCCGGGTTCTGTTGGCCAGCCTCGTGACCGTGACCCGCGCGCCGCCTTCGCCATCTACGACACCGAAGCCCGCACATGGACTCCGCGCCGTGCGGCATATAACATCCCTGAGGTGCAGGAACGTATCCGCGCTGCAGGGCTGCCCGAAAAACATGCGGCTCGCATTGCAGAGGGATGGTAGTTAATCTCTGGATTCGGACGGCTTGCCGTCCGCGACCAGCAAGCTGGTCGACTCCAGAAAAATCTGCGGAACTATTTCTCTAATATCTTCGTCCTTTTGGTAGCGAAATTACCAAAGGAAAAAATAGGAGAAGAAATCATGAAAAAGATATTGCCATTTAGCCTTATTGTCATTGCCACATTGATCCTCGCCGCATGTGGCGGAGCTGCTGCAACGGAATTTCCAGCACCCGAACAAAATTACAGTGTCGCGCCGCAAGCATTGCCCCCGATTTCCGAATCAGCACCAGCCAGCGGATTTGATGAGGGTGTTGTCACCGACTCTGCACAAGGCGGAGGCGGTGTTGCCCCTGCCCAGGTGGAACGGCTTGTCATCCAAAACGCGGATGTTTCCATTGTCGTAACAGACGTGGAAGGGCGTATGAAAAATATCCAGATCATGGCCGAGCAAATGGGCGGATTTGTCGTATCGTCCAACCTGTATCAAAGTTACACCAGCAATTATGTTGAAGTGCCCGAAGCCCAGGTGGTCATCCGCGTGCCTGCCGAAAAGCTGGATGATGCGTTGGAACAGATCAAGAAAGACGTAGTTGAGGTTCAAAATGAAACCCGCTCAGGCCAGGATGTGACCGCCGAATATGTGGACTTGAAATCACGCCTGACGAATCTTGAAGCCGCAGAAAAGCAATTGAATGACATCATGCAAACTGCCACGGAGACTGAAGATGTTGTGAACATCTTCAACCAACTGGTTTATTATCGTGAGCAGATCGAGATCGTAAAAGGTCAGATGGAATATTACGAGGACGCCGCCGCGCTCTCTGCCGTCACTGTTCGCATTCTTGCTGAAGAAAAAGAGCAGCCCATTCAGATCGGCAAGTGGGAACCCAAAGGCGTTGCAAAGGATGCCATTCAAGACCTGATCTTCTTCTATCAAGACTTTATTGATTTCGTCATCCGCTTCGTGATTTACACCTTGCCTGTCTGGATCACTGTTGGTGTTCCGCTGTACCTGATCTTCATCGGTGTTCGCGCCCTCTTCCGCAAGATGCGCGGGAACAAGAAGAAGGTGGAAGCGAAGGTTGAGGAAGTGAAGAAGTAATGAGGAATAAGTAACGAGTAATAAGTTGAGGACGGTGGTGACGCCGTCCTCTTTTTATGTCAGGTTCCCGTCATTGCGAGGGCGGTGCTTTTCCGCCCGAAGCAATCTCCAATCAAGTCGTGAGATTGCTTCGCCGCCAAAATACAAGGGCAGCGGCTCGCAATGACATAGGGCTTATTTGCTTTATAATCACCCTACATGGATTCATTAATCAACGATGCGCGAACGCTGTTCAACGTCCACCTCACGGCACGGCAAGTGATGGGGCTTATCAATTACGAGCGTGAACTGATCGAGTGGAATCAAAAATTCAATCTGACTGCCATTCGGGATGTAGAGTCGATCCGTACCAAGCATTTTCTGGATTCATATTCCTGTGTGCTGGCGTGGAAAGCCACTCCCCCGCTTCGTCTCGTGGACGTTGGAACTGGTGCGGGGTTCCCGGGCCTTCCCTTGAAAATAATTTACCCCAACATGCACGTCACGCTGGTTGAATCAGTTGGCAAGAAAGCCATGTTCTGCCAGCATATTGTCAGTAAGCTTGGCCTGGAAGGCGTGGATGTGATTCATGCCCGCGCCGAACATGTTGGGCAAAGCCCTGAACATCGCGAGTCCTATGATTGCGCAGTGGCACGTGCTGTTGCACAACTCAATATTTTGAGCGAATATTTGCTCCCGCTCGTGAAAATCGGCGGGATGATGCTGGCCCAAAAAGGCGAAAGCGGACCTGCCGAAGCGCAGTCCGCTGAAAAAGCGATGAAATTATTGGGTGGAAAACTAAAGCAATTAATCCCCGTCAATTTACCTGGCGTTGCCGATGACCGCTATCTCGTGCTGGTAGATAAGGTCGCCGCCACGCCACCGAAGTATCCGCGCAATGCGGGGATGGCGGCGAAGTCGCCGTTGTAAAAATTAATGTCGCTTTCTTTTTTTACGAACTTTCTTGATTTCTTCAAATTCAAAATTCGTTTGAGCCTCATTGTTTTTCATGTTTTCTAATACTAACTTAACTTCTTTAGCTGCAAAGCTATCTTGTGGCCCTAATAAAGTAAGTCTATCGGCAAAGGTAATAACGTCGTTTGATTCATATTGCTTTACTATTGACACACAAGGGCTATCTATATCCTTAGGGACTATAGTAACAATCAAGTTTTTCCCAATCGTATTATTAGCCTCTGGACGGCCTGCAATTTCTCTAACTACATCAACAGCTGTATCAATTAATACTTCTACGGGTTTAGGCTGGCGAAGCAAGTTTCGAAGATTGGCTTCATCTTCCGGCTTCATAGCTTGCCAAAAGCCTATTCTCTGAATCAAGGTTGTTTCGGGTGAAGAATCGTCTCTTTCAAGTTCAGACATTATCCAAAACTCATCTTTTGCTTCAGGATAATCAATTCTCATTTTAAAATCTTGAAAGTTGGTTATTATCAAGTTTCCAATGAGTGGCCTTACCTCGTGAGTTAAGTACCCTGACAACATGATACTTAATCTCTTATCAGCGGATTGCAATTTTGCCAGTAAGGGTATTTTCTTGAAATCTTGTGATGCCCTTTTCGCAAACCTCTCTACAGTCTCATAAATAGTGTAGTCTGGTGAAGCACATTCAAAAAAAGTATCAAGTAACCAAGCTTGCATATTAAACGATCCCACAAGTGCCAAACCAGTATATCCAATCGAAAATCTACCATTTCTACAAATAATACAAGTGGCTTTATTGGAGTTATCGTTAATTACATTTTTACCGCTAGAGAGTCGGCGGTCTGAAATTTGTATAACTTGACTACTATTTGCAATAGATAATATGAGAGTCATTGTTGTTCGATTTGAACATTAGATTTCAACAATTTATATGGTTTTAGGTTATTTCAAAACATCGGAGGCTACTTAAACATTAGCAAGATTCATCCACAATCGTGATCTTATCTTCCTTATTGGGGATAATACACAAGAACTCAAACGGTTCTTCGCCGATATTCTCGTAAAAATGAATTTCGCCAGCGGGGATGTAGACCACGTCACCTGCTTTTACTTCATGGATAGTATCGCCAATCCCAATTTTTGCGTGTCCGCGTAAGACATATTGTTCATGCTCCACTGTGTTGGCGTGACGGGGCATCCCGCCACCGGGCAGCATGGAGAATTTCCGCAAGGCAAAGTTTGGTCCCTCTTGAGATGAGATCAACACTTGAATGGTCGTGTCTTTGCCTGCGGCCACATTTTTGGCTTCCACTTCGTTTGTGTGTTTGACGGTCATGTTTACCTCGTGTTCCTGGACTCAACGTCTCCTGACGTTGAATGCTAAAGTCCAAAGTCTGGAGACTTTGGACTCCCTTTAATATCACAACCCATGCTGTATCGCGATCACAGCAGCTTGGGTTCTATCTGAGACATTTAGCTTTTCCAAAATAGCGCTGACGTGGTTTCTCACTGTCCCTTCGGACAAGTGCAATTGAGCCGCGATTTCGCTGTTGTTGATGCCTTTGGCGATCAAACGCAGCACATCCAATTCACGCTCCGTGAGTTTCTCTGCCAATATGGATGCGGGCTGGGTTTGTTTGCTGGCGACCTGGTTAAGCAATTTGCCCGCGATGGCAGGGTCAACGAAGGACTTGCCTTCCATTGTCCCACGGATGGCTTCGACAATTTTCTGGCGTGAAGTATCCTTGAGCAAATAACCAGATGCTCCCGCGCGGATGGCGTCAAAGACCCATTCATCATCGTCATAAGTTGTGAGCACGAGAATTTTTATGTTGGGGAATTTCGCGCGGATCTCACGCGTAGCTTCAATGCCGTTCATGATTGGCATCTTCAAATCCATCAGGATCAAATCTGGTTGTTTTTGTGCGGCAAGTTCCACCGCTTCGGCGCCATCCTGTGCGAGACCAACGACTTGAAAATCCTTCTCGAGGTTGAGAAGCATTTCGAGCCCATCACGGATTACGGCTTGGTCGTCACAGAGGAGGATTTTCATAAAAGTCCCTTCGGTGGTCGAGTAGCCCCGAATGCTCTTTGAGGGGCATATTGAGACCACCGATGAATTGTGAATATTTCTGTCAATGGTGGTCTCGATATGGGCTGGAAGAACACCAGCCCTACTCGACCACCGGATCATTTAGAAATTATATCGTCAACACAACCTTCGTGCCTTTTCCTTTTTCACTTTCAATTTTCAACTTGCCGCCTGCGAGCTGGGCGCGTTCGTGCATACCGACCAATCCAAAGTGTCCCGTGGGCTCTTTGGATTTTGAGTCAAAACCAATGCCGTCATCCTGGATGATGAGTGTGGTGTGGCCATTGCTTTCCAAATGCACGCTGAAATTTTTAGCGCGCGAGTGATTGGTAATATTCTCTATCGATTCTTGCACGATACGATAAATGGTCTGCTCTACGTCTGGGCTGAGGGAAGGCATGGGATTTTTAAGATCAAGCGTCAGATTAAGATGGAAGCGTGCCGCGGCGGATTCGGCGGCGCGCTGAATGGCGAGCCTGAGTCCCATATCTTCCAGAGCATTGGCGCGCAAGGCTTTGAGAGCGCGGCGGGTTTCATCCACACCGATGCGGGTTGACTCCAAAGATTTGTCGATCAAATCGCGGGACTTATTTGAGTCAATATCGAAATAGGCTTTGGCGGTTTCGAGCGAAACAGAAATGGCGGTGAGGGAATGAGCAAGAGTATCGTGTAATTCGCGTGCGAGACGATTACGCTCGCGACTCACCGTAAGCTGCTCCAAGGTAGACGCATAATGCGCAAGATTGGCATTTGCCTCACGCAACGACTCGCGCTGTTCACGCAGGCGCGCAACCAGCAGGCTGATAAAGACTCCCACCGCAATGAAACTGATAGTGCGAATGATGGCGATAAAAATGAAAACGAAAATATTTCGATCATCGATGGGGCTGAAATAAATGAGACCCAATTCAAGCGTGGTGGTGGCGATGCTGAAAAAGATGACATGCGCCAATTGATATTCCCATGCTACAAGCGCAAGCGCAACAAATAAAACGGGCAGTTGACGGAGCGCCATTCCCTCCGCATTTCCCAGCGGCCCATTGGGAAAGCGCGGCGTGATCAACACGTTGATAAAAATTGGCGCAGTGGAAATGGTGAGCAGCAAGAGAGGATAAAAAATGTGGCCCAGTTTTTTTTGTATCCAATTCGAGTGAGCAAAGACTAAAAAGAGCAATGCGACCAATCCGTTCGCGGCATAGAAAATATAAACAGGCCTGAGCAAATTCCTCGGTGGGTTCAGCGGATTGAGAGGCGGCAATGGTTGCCCAGGCACGCCTTGCAGTAAAGGAGGGTTTTGCGTAATGGGGATGTTTACCTGCGTGTACAGCACAAAATCCATCACAGCCATGGCGATGAGGAAGCTGATCCAAATCCATGCAGCGATGCGGAGAAAGCGGGCTGAGTCTTGCGAACGTGCTTGCATGTTCAAATCATATCACGGAGGTTATTTCACAGGATGTGTCTGCCGTCACGCTTCGGAGGAAGCACCCATGACAGGTGTCATGCCTTTGAATGAGAAGATACATGGGTTTATCTGGCAAGTGATGACTGGCTTCACTCTCGGTTTTTGGAGGGGAAATATAAAATAAAGAAGTGAAAAGTAAAAAGTGAAAACTGGTGGTTGAGTAACCCCGAATGCTCTTTGAGGGGTATATCGAAACCACTCATGACAAGTAAACATTCAATGTGTGGTCTCGATATGGACGAAAAGAACCCTCGCCCTACTCGATCATCAGCATATAAAGGAACGGAAAATGGACATCTTATCAAATAGTTCTTCAAACAAAGAAATGCAACGCTTCTTGCATTTTCTCGCAGTGGGCGCAGTTGGTACAGTCTTGGATTTCAGCCTGCTTATTCTTCTCAAGCAGGCTGGCCTGCCCACCTTGTTTGCAAACACTTTTTCTTTTACCGCAGGCTTGATCAACAACTTCACCTGGAATCGCTTGTGGACTTTCAATGATGGAACCCAAACCGATTGGCGCAAGCAGTTCGCGCAATTTACGCTCATTAGTTTAATTGGGCTGGCGTTGAACAATATCATCCTGCTGTCGCTCGAAGTTGTTTGGGGCAACATGCTCGGTCAACCCGAATGGAGCTACCTGCCTGCTAAATTCATTGCTACAGGCGTAGTAGTCTTTTGGAATTATTTTGCGAATCGTATGTGGACATTTAAAAAGCATTAACCACGAAGGCGATGTGTTGAGCCTGTCGAAACAACACGAAGTACACAAAGGAAAGAAAAAGAAAGAAACATCTTTGTTCATCTCTGGTATAAAATAAAAGGAAATCAAAATGACAACAGCAACCCTACCCGCACAACCTTCATTCTTGAAGAAAAATCTCTTCCTCGGCGTGACGATCTCCACCATTCTGGTCATCGTCATCATGGCGTTCTCATTCGCCTTGTACATGTACAACATCGAATCGATTGGCGATGCGAATGCCTATTACACGGCGGCGGTCAAATCCATGCTGCAATCGTGGAGCAACTTCTTCTTCGTTGCGGCAGAGCCAGGCGGCTCGGTCACCGTGGATAAACCTCCGCTTGGGTTATGGATCGAAGCCGTCTTCGCATACTTCCTCGGCGTGAGCGGCTTTAGCGTTTCACTGCCAAACATTCTCACAGGTGTTTTTGGAATCCCATTGCTGTACGTGATGGTCAAAAAATATATGGGCGAACTCGCAGGTCTTGTCGCGGCCCTCGTGTTGGCAATCACGCCTGTCTTCGTCGCCACCAATCGCAACAACACCATGGATGGTCTGCTGGTCTTCTTCCTGCTCATGGCCGCGTGGGCATTCATCCACGCCACTGAAACGAGTAAACTTCGCTGGCTTTTGCTTGGCGCATTCATCGTCGGCCTCGGCTTCAATATCAAAATGATGCAAGCCTTTTTGCCGCTCCCTGCTTTTTACGCGCTGTATTTCTTCGGTTCAAAAGATGGCTGGTTGCGGAAGGCCATCAATCTTGGCATCGCAACTATTTTATTAATTGCTGTCTCGTTATCATGGGCAGTCGTTGTGGATTTGATTCCCGCAGACTCGCGCCCATACATTGGTTCAAGCGATGACAACACCGTCATGGGATTGATCTTCGGTCACAACGGGATTTCACGACTCGAAAGCAGTGGAGGTCCTGATGGTCCGCAAGATGGGCAAGCGCCTCCTTCCGCGCCGATAGCGGGTACAAATCCCAATCAGTCCGCTCAGCCTCAGCCCTTCGATCAAACTCAGGACGGGCAGGGTGCACGTCAAGGCCCGCCGCAGGAAGCACTCGATGCGTGCGCAAATTCAACGCAAGGCGCGGCTTGTTCATTCATAATGTCAAATCGCACAGTTGATGGGACGTGCATCACTCCGCCCAATTTGGATGTGCTTGCCTGCGCACCACAGGGGATGATTCCGCAACAAAACGGGCAGAGTCCTTTAGGGCAGGCCCAATCAAACAGCCAAGTTCCCAATGGCGGCCCGGATGATCAAGGATTGGGTGGGCAAGGTGGCAGAACACCTTTTGCAAATGAGACTGGTTCTCCGGGTGTACTACGCTTCTTCTCTGAACCATTATCCAAGCAAATGTCATGGCTCTTGCCTTTTGCATTGATCAGTGTGGCACTTGCTTTACTCGGTTCACGCATTCAATTGCCAGTCGAATCGGGCGTCCATAAAGCCCTCATTCTTTGGGGTGGATGGTTACTCACTTGTGTGGTGTTCTTCAGCATGGTCTCAGGTATTTTCCATGCGTATTACGCCATTATGCTGGCTCCCCCTCTTGGCGCAATGGTCGGCATAGGCTTCGTACAGCTATGGTCATGGAGTGCAGATAAGAAATGGGTCGGCATTCTACTGGCCCTCTCTGCCGCATTGACCATCGGTTTTCAATACTATGCCACAACGCAATATAACGAGACCTCGTGGTGGATGCTTGGAAGTGGCATCCTGCTTGGGTTGGGAATCCTCTTGATGGTCGCGCGACGCGGGAAGCGCCTGGCTTACGTCACGATTTTGGCAGCGATGATGATCATCCCTATGTATTGGACTGTATTAACTGTTGTGTCGAATGCAGATCAGAATTTACCCACTGCGTACATTGGCGGCAACCAGGCGCAGGATGGTGTGGATCGGGCGCGTCAACAGCCAGGCTCAAATATGAATACAGAACTGCTGGCTTATCTTGAAACAAATTCGCAGAACGTGGAATATCTGGTGGCTGTCCCATCATCACAACAGGGCGCGCAACTCGTGCTCGCAACCGGGCGTCCCGTTTTATATATGGGCGGCTTCGGCGGACAGGATGAAGTTGTCACCGCAGAGGACTTAAGCGTGATGGTTGCAAATGGCGAACTGCGTTACGTGCTGTATGGCGGCGAGCGCGGAAGCAAAGTGGATATTACAAACTGGTTGAAGGCATCCTGTGCAGTGGTTTTGGATTACAGCCAGACCAGCACAGGCAATCAACAAGGTCCGTCTGATCAGGCAATGTCACTTTATATGTGCAAGTAGGCCAGGCTTGCAGCCTGACAGTTTTTGAGAACATAAATATTGGCAGGTTAAAAACCTGCCCTACAAACATGACTCACCCCGAAATTAATCTTTCGCGGGTGGGTTTGTTTTAAAGCCAAGGCGGGACGCTGAAAAACGCACACCTGCCCTGGCGGGCGGTGCCAGGGGAAAACGCTGATTCTTGCTTTTGATCAGCGAAAATCAGCGTTCACAGCGTCCCCTTTGGGGATCTGCGTCCAGATTTAATTTGGGGTTAATTATGTTTGTATTCACATCCCATGACACCTGTAATACAAACTTGTGCATATTTGCATGGGAATCGCGCGATTTCGATGATTCTATACACTCTCTACAATTTTTGATCATTTGTAAAATGAGTCAATCAATTACCAAAGGAGAAGAAAATGTTCAAAAACAAGTTGTTCGCCTTATTTGCTATCAGTTCGATCCTATTGGCCGCCTGTTCCACTCCCGTCCTTCAGGTGAATGCGCCCATTGCCCAGGGATCAGGAAATTCTGGGCAGGCTGCACCTGTTCAGGATTCTGCCCAGCCTGTCATCACAACGAGTCTTGATGATGACCATGATGAGGGCATCGAACATCATTCGGATGTAGACCTCACGCATCTCGAAGTGGGTGACGGAAAGTATTCAACGAGTCCGCAGGTTGGGTATGTGTATTCCTGTATGACTTCGTTTAATGGCGGCGGCGCCCAAGGCACTGGAATTTGGATGAACGATGATGGAACCTGGGACGCCACCAAGAAAGCCGTGGTGGATGGCTCTGTCACATGGCCGGGCAGTTTTACGGTTTCGATCCAGGGAGGCCAGCGCGTCTTTACAGGTAACGATCTTCCCGATCATCCAACTGGAAACTATCCAGTTGACTCAAGCGATGATGCGTATGCCGTGGATCGTAATCCCAATTCCATCCGGGAGCAGTCGATTACATTAAGCCTGCCTGTAAACCCCACGGCAGTGGCTCAACCCAACTGTGTTGGCGGTGAAGTAGGTATCATGCTCTCCGGTGTGGTCATCTTCAGTGCATTCGATGCGGAAGGCCACGACGCTGTGGCCCACGAAGTACAGGATACCTG
Organism: Candidatus Villigracilis sp.; assembly: GCF_057083605.1. Lineage (NCBI taxonomy): Bacteria > Bacillati > Chloroflexota > Anaerolineae > Anaerolineales > Candidatus Villigracilaceae > Candidatus Villigracilis > Candidatus Villigracilis sp. The sequence continues at coordinate 39,426 of NZ_JBXMTI010000061.1, forward strand.
CGATGGGCATCCGCAGGTATCGGGTTTTTATCACTATCACAGCTTGAGCGATTGCATTGAAGATACATCCGCCAGCGGACACTCATCTCTGGTTGGCTATGCCTTCGATGGCTACGGCATTTACGGCTACTATGATGAGGATGGCTCCGAAGTAACCAATGAAGACCTCGATGAGTGCCACGGCCATATCCATATGGTCCAATGGGATGGTCAAATGGTGGAGATGTATCACTACCATGCCACACATGAGTTCCCCTATGTTGTGAGTTGTTTCCATGGGACGCCTGCCGTGCGTGCTCTCTCACAAGGTGGAGGTCAGGGCGGTGGTCAACAGAGCGGACAACAGGGCCAGCCTCCTACTGGTAATCAACCTGCTCAAGGTCAAGGCGGTGGACAGGGCAATGGTCAGCAACAACCTCCGCCGGAAGCGATTGATGCGTGTGTAAATCTGACAGTTAATTCAGCTTGCAGCGTCTCAACTCCGAATGGAACAATCAGCGGTACATGTATGATGCCGCCCAATTCAACTCAACTGGCTTGTGTTCCAGCAGGTGGGCCGCCTAGTCCATGACATAACCAAACAAAAAATGATGACATGTGGCAAAATAACGCATGTCGTCCTTTTGCTTTAAAGTTAAAGAGAAGGTGAAAAATGTCTAAAAAACTACTTTTACTTTTTATCCTGATCCTGGCTGCATGTGGGCAGAAAAGTGATCCACCTGAACTATTGACGAGCGGCATCGAAGTTCAAGTATCCATTGGCCCGATGTGCCCAGTGGTACAGGCAGGTGATGAATGCCCAGACCAGCCTTATCAAGCCACGCTGACGGTTCTCGACATTGATCGAGAGGAAGTCCTGCGATTTGAGACAGATGAGAATGGAAGGTACGTTGTTAACCTTCCGCCGGGTGATTACATCCTGGTCCCCGAAAGCCCGCAGGGTATGCCGCTTCCTTTCGCAAGTGAGCAAGATTTTACAGTACTGCCCAATCAGATCACACAACTCGTTGTCGTATACGACAGTGGCATCCGCTGATGAATTACCTGCTCAACTCGTCATAAACGCTTTCGGGTATATCTTTAATTTTATAGACGCGGATGTATTCCAGATCGTTAATAAAAATGGTTCTTTCAGGAACTACATCCTGCAAAGCACCCAGGATTTTTTCGGTTTCAGGTTGTTTTTCCCTTACTATCGGATAAAGCACCAAATAATCGGAATTCCGCATGTCCTGCGTTACTGTCACAAAATCCTCTTCAATTAGATATACCCTCTTGAATACGACGGTTTCTCCGGGGAAGAAGAAAGAAAAAGTTCCCATGCCGTTATATACATAGGCGCGCAGCTCTTTTGAGTTTGGCTTCTGTGCCAGATATTCGGCCGCCTGAGCTAATCCTTCGCCATACCCAAAGGTTGCTGCCTGGTTTGCAAATGGACTCTTATACGTGAAATAATAAGGCGCATAAGGAAGACCAGATCCAATTTGGGCTGCTATTAGAAGGATGAATATCGCGATGGTTGCATAAGAGCGACTTAACCCGGCCCACCGATTCTGGACCCACATCCACGCCACCCACCAGCCGATACCTGCCATGACATCGAAGCAGATGTAGCTGCTGAGAATGTAGTGCGGAGAGTTGCGTCCCTGTGCGACGCCGAACATGGCGATAAACAATCCACCTAAGATAGCCAGATATATGAGAGTAGATTTTATTGGCGCGGGTAACCGCCCTTTATCTCTTGAAAACAATGCAAACAGCGCAAAGATCAAACCAAGCCAGGTTATAGGTGTGGAGGAGGATACCCAGCTTTGTAAATACTGAGCAATGCCATCAAATCCTGTTACAAGATTGAAAGTGGAAGGCTGTAATTCCTCGGTCACGTCGAGGCGCGCACCTTGAAATGCATAACTGAATGCATTTCCGTAAACTCCTGAGAGCATTTTCCCCGGGGCAACCCACATCCCGGGCCATATAAGTACATAGATAAATACGGCAACAGCCAGCCAGATTACAAATGTTTTAACCGCATTCCATATTTTTACACTTAGAGTTTGACCACTTTGCTTGAACAGCCCTATAAATAAGATCAAGCCAAATAATGGGATAACAACAATAGAGGATGACTTGGTCAATTGTGCGAAGCCAAACGCTGCACCAGAGATCAGCAAATAAATTAATTTTCGTTCCTGGTTGAGATAAACCTGCATTCCCAGAAACGAAACCAAAACGAACATGGCAAGTATACCCTCGTGATTAAGCAGACGGGAATGCCCAAGAAAGAACGGAGCAGTCATCGCGAGTGTAATGCCAAGGAAGGCAGCTTTCTGGTCAACCAGCAATTGCAGAAGGAAAAACCCTAAAAGCGCAAGCACGAGCAATAATGTGGTTTGGATTAACCTGCTGTTGCGGACAAGATCAATGGCTTCTTTTCCATTCTCGCGTAGAAATTCTTCAAACTGCGGTTTGCGAACATCAAAATAGTCCATCCCAAACCCACGATAACTGGGGAAATAAGTCAACATACCTGCTGTTACGATCCACGTGGTAGTTACGGCTGGATGATAATCGTAAAGGGTGTTCTCAAAATCCCCATGTGTGAGCGCGTAATAATAATTAGAACCCGAGATCACCCACCATGGCTCGTCAACAGTGACGACTTTATCATTTCCAATGACATGAGAGGGAGCGATCAATATAAGCAGGAGGAGGATCGTCAGCCAGATATTCCAGTTGTTATTATTCACATTAGTTCTCATAAATTTGCAAGTGCTTCGAATATCTCTGGCGGAAGAGAATCCACCTGATAGATACGGATGTATTCATATCCATCCATCCAGATCACATGCATAGGTTCAACCGTTGAAAGAATATCGAGGTAGGTGTTATATTTTTCCAATTGCCCCTGGTTTGCATAATAAACAACAAGATAATCAGCGTCTTGGACAAAGTTCAACAAGTCTTCGGCGTGTTCACCATCCACATAATAGGGTCTGAAACTTGTGGTGGTGCCCGGATAATAGTAGGAAAAGCAGCCACGGCTGTAATAGACAAGCGCGGTTGAGTCTTTTGCGCTTGGAAGTTCGGCCAGATATTGCGCAGCGATTTCAAGTCCCTCGCCATAAGGGAATTGCGGGAAATCCTTATTCTCACTCAGGCTATATGAAATGGGGTTGCGGTAGGTAAAGTAATATGGATAGTAGGAAACCGCGCTCGATACTTGAAATAACAACAACAGGAACAGACCAACATACTGTACTTGAATCCTATTGGGAGCAAAGCGGTCACCAAGCCATTGGATCAGATGGAACCAACCCATAGCTGCGAGCAGGTTCAACGCAAGATAACTGGTAAGAATGTAATGTGGAGAATTGCGTCCCTGGGCAATGCCGATTAGGAGGATGAATGCAAGTGCAGTGGTCAACAAGAGGGTAAACAACTGCCTGTTTGGGCGAACCAATTCACGGTTGGGAATGAACGGCAAGGCAAATCCGAACAGGATGCCAAGCCACGTTAGCGGAGTCGTCCTCCAAAAAAGAACCTTCATCACTTCCCAAACGCCAGTGAGATTTGTATTCAGGTTGAATTGAGAGACCTCCAACTCTTCAGTGACCGTGAGGCGCGCGCCCTGAAATGCATAGCTGAAGGCATTGCCATAGACCGTGTAAAGCATTTTGCCAGGCGCAACCCACATACCCGGCCAGAAAACAAAGTAGGTGGCGATAAGGGCAATAAACCAGAGAAAAAATATTTTTGTATTATCAATCAAGGCTTTCAGAAGGCCATTCTGCCGTTCCTGAAAGATTTGGATCAGCAGCAAAATGCCAACCGAGGCAAGCATAGCAATCGCAGATGACTTTGTGAGCTGAGCCAGCCCTGCCGCAACACCAGATATTAATAAGAATATAAATTTGCGGCCATGCGAAAGATAAATAACAAAAGCCAGCAGGGAAATAATTACGAATAATGCAACCATGGCTTCATGGTCAAGCAGGCGTGATTGGCCGAGGAAGAATGGATCAAATGAAGCGATGAGGACGGCGAACGCGGCGGGGAGTTTTGGAATAAGCCTTTGCAATAAATAAAATAAGAGGATGAACAAAGCAACAACCAGCAAGACTTGAATCAAGCGCGCGATATGCAACAGCACAAGCGGGTCATAGCCATGTTGAATCATGAAAGGGTCAAGCCTGCCTTTTTCATAATCAAGATAACCTTGACCAAAACCACGATATTCAGGGAAGTAAAACAGCATGGCGATGCTGATGATCCACATGGTGGTGACAGCGGGCTGGTATTCGTAAACCGTATTTTGAAATTCCCGTTGACCCAGTGCATAATAAAAATTTGCGCCCTGGCTTAACCAGGACGGCTCATCGAGTGTGACAAAGGAATCCAACGCGGGGATACGGGGCGCAAGTAGTGCAACGATCAATGCAATATAAAAAATAGTCCCGATTAGTTTTTTACGATCCATGAAGGAAATTATACTCGACTGCCTTATATGGGTTTTGCCGTGCAAAAAAGAACAAGATTATTTTTGAATGGTCAGTAATTCATTTATTCTTTCGAAGAACTGGGGATTTAATGTTTGAAACCAATTCTTTTCACTGGAAAAAGCCAGAAGCATCCCTGTGCAAATTGTAAGGGCTAGCAGAAGGTTTGCCAATCCCAGGAATATTCTAGATTGGAGGGAATTCAATCTTAATTTTCTGGAGACTATTTGCCAGTATCCGATAATTGCTAAAAGCGCGGCTTGAGAGATCATGTCAATAAGATAACGCGTCTGCCCAAAGAAAAAGAACAGAACGAGTGAAAAATTGACAAAAAACGATCCACCCAAAAGAAGAAGAAGAAAATTATAAGGTAGTGGGAAAGTGGATGAATTCTCTTCCCCTGCCGTTCTGTTTCTTGAAAACAAGTGAACCAATCCCAGGACCAGAAAAGGGGCGCTGAATAAAAGCCCGGTTATCTTTCCGGCGTAGTAAATTTGTGGCGTTGCAATATTGAATTTTTGCAGGGAATTAGAAACAATCGTGGATTGAATAAACGGAAATTCCGGGAGAAATTCATAGGGATGGAAAACATACGTATATAGATTTAGAAAAAAATAATCCGGCTCGAATACTAAATTTGCATCTCCATCTAGATTAAAAGTGGTTATTTGATATTTCAACCCAAATTCAAAAGGAGAATCAAAACGGGCCCAATTGTACCAACCTATGACAAGAGCACCGGCAATTAATGGGACAAACAGGGGAACTACAGCACGAAAATACTTCACCCAGCTTACGGGCCTGGGTAGTTTTTTTATGACCCAGAACGCCACCATAAGTGCCAGGAAGACGACTGACATCGTATTAATTGCCCTGGATCCTACGCAGAAGGCCCAAAATAACCCGGCTAGAAATAAGTTCCTTCCAATAACAAAAGTTGACCGCTGTTCAAAGATGACAAGTGAAAAATAGATGCCTCCCATCAGAAAAAAATGACCTGCTCCAATGGCTGCTTTGTAGATGTTGGGTTTATTGGTTGACCCTAGAATGGGCAGAATCAGGCCAATAAGCAAAATACAAATAAACACGTATTTTGCTGGTATTTCCGAGAAGAAAATTCTCCATAGTTTTAAGATAATCAGGGAATTAAAAATCAATAACCCTGCAAAAAAGAAAAAAACCAGGTAATTGTCTGTGATCTTCGTATCAAAAATTAGTTGAATGGGTGCAATTAACAAAGCCGGAAACGGCCCCCAGTAGAGATATAACTTCCCATTATAGAGAGACATATCCCAGATTTCATCGTCAACGGGGGGCCTGCTTGTTGAATCATAGGGATCAGCCGTTTCCAGCAGGGCTGCGTCGGGCTGTCGGTCAACGTAGAGATTTCCCTTATTGAATGCATCTGCCAACTGAGTGTAATAGTGGGTAGTATGGTCCCATGTTGTGAAGTTGCCATATGTGATAAATCCTACATACACCACAGAAATAAATACCCATATATGACT
>NZ_JBXMTI010000062.1:0-159307 GCF_057083605.1 Candidatus Villigracilis sp.
TCAGGTGTTAGCATGAAAGAGCGATCGACGGATTGCAATCGGGCACGTTTTTGGGTACGCTATGTTTGTTCAGTGAACGGGAACGCGTATCCGGGAACGCTGCGTAAGGGCTCAGTCGAAACGTGCATGGGAAGTTCAGAGAAGAACCAGAACAAGCCCGCTCAGGTGTTTGACTACCCCGTTCGGATCCGCTTAACTGGGAAGCTCGACAAAGATGAGAGCAAGCCCGCATCTGTGTGTGATACAGCGGCCCTAAAAAAGAAACGTGCCCGACCTTTCTTTTCAGGAGGAGTATACCCCTATGAATGAAAATGGAAAACGGTATATAGGACTGGATGTGCATAAGCATTACCTGATCGGGTTGGGGATGGATGAGAAATTGGAAGTAGTCATGCCCGCCCGGCGGGTGGAGCTGTCGAACCTGGAAAGTTGGATGAAAAAGAATCTGACTAAGCAGGATGAAGTGGTGCTGGAAATGACAACGAACACCTGGCAGCTGTACGATGAACTTGTAGAGTATGCAGGATCTGTGACGGTGGTGCCTGCGCCACATGTAGCCCTGATCACAAGATCACAAGTGATGACGGACAAGATTGCGGCCTCGATCCTGGCGCGGTTGTTGGCGAAAGGATTGCTGGTGGGGATCTGGGTACCACCAGAGGAAATTCGTGAAGTGCGTGGGTTGGTGGCACAACGCCAAAAGATGACGCGCCTGGCCACGCAGGCCAAGAATCGACTGCACGCAGTGATCCAACGCCATCACCTGAAGCCACCTGCGGGGAATCCGTTCGCGAAAACGAATAATGGCTGGTGGACGGCTTTGCCACTGGGGAAGCTGGAAAAGATGAATCTGCAAAGCGATTTGGAGACGCTGCAATTTGCGGAGCAGCAGGAAGCGCGCATACAGAAGGAGATGACGGGGATAGCGGCGGAGAACGAAGAGATCGGTCGCTTATTGCACATCTCTGGATTTGGAGTGATCACCGCGGTGACGGTTTATGCAGCGATTGGCGATATCTCTCGCTTTGAAGATGCGAAACATCTGGTCGGGTATGCGGGGATGGGAACGCGTGTGCATGACAGCGGGATGACAACGCGTACGGGCAAGATCACCAAAGCAGGCAGGCGCGATTTGCGTGTGGCCATGGTGGAAGCAGCGCATGTGGTGGTGAACAGCCATCCGCATTGGAAGGCGGAACTGGCGCGACTGCAACCGCGTATCGGTTACAACAGAGCGATCGTGGCAATCGCGCGGAAGTTGTTGGTTACCGTCTGGTATGTGCTGGCACGCAAAGTGGCAGACCGTTTCGCAGAACCCGAAAAGATATCGGAAAAGATGTTGCGCTTTGCGTACGAAGTTGGGAAAGAAAATCGTCCGGGGCGACAAACCGCGGCGCAGTTTGCGCGCGAACGAATGGATACTTTGGGGTTGGGAAGTGAGTTGACGAGTATTCCCTGGGGCTCGAAGAAGCCGATCCCATTGCCGCCCTCGAAATTAAAAAAGGAGAGCGCCGTCCCAAATGAGTAACTCCACGCGTATGTAGGAGACCCACGAAAGGGGTTTTACGGGCTCGACGCTCATTAATATTATACAACCCTTGTCAACGCTTTTAAACAGCTTTTTAAAAGTGGTAGTGGGATGCTGCTGTTTTTTCGCTCCTTGCGCAACAATGCAGTCACCTAATTCTTAATTTATCGGCACTCTTGACTTCCCCTTTCATCTGTATTGCAGGTATTTACATGGCGCGCGGGGATCTGGATGAGGCTATGAAATTTTATCAGCAATCTCTTGAGATTTCCGAATATCTAGGCGAACTCGAGGGCAAATCCGCAACGCTTGGCATGATGGGGCAGACACTGTGGAAACTCAATCATCGCGCCGAAGGATTACGAGCATTATTAAGTTGTTATGAAACATTAATCAGAATAGGTGCGCAACCAGATGCAGAAACAGCCGCAAGGATCATTGTAAATATGCGTAATGATATTGGCGCAGAGAAATTTGATGCTTTATGGCAAGAGGAGATAGGGCAACCAATCCCTGATTGGCTTGCGAAAACAATCGAGAAAAAAAAGCAAGACATAGTTGGGCAGTTCATATCGAGCGCGATTCAATCCGCAAGGGAGAACCGTCCCGAGGCGGAGGAGTATTTCAAGTCCGCGCAGAAGATGGCGGCGGATTCGAGTGTCCCTGCGGAGATGCGCGAATTGGGGAGGGTGTTGCAACGGATCATGATCGGCGATAAGAACGTTGATCTCTCGTCCCTGCCGAAGGAGTGGGCTGAATTAATCAAGAGTCAGACCTGACAGGTTTTATCGTGGCGCGTGACAATCGGACTCCTTTGAATGGGAAGGGAGTCTGACGATCACAGCTCTGCGGAAACCTGTCAGGTCTTTTATGGAAGCGCAAACTGGAAGAAGTAATAGTTAGCGAATATCTTTTCACCCTACGAATTTCGCATTACGAATTGCGAACCACCTCTCCGCCATAAAGAGTCCGTTCCCCAGATCAAACATGACCTAGGGAACGGGAAAAATTATCTCTACATCATCAGCCGGCTACTTCTTTGGCTTCTCTTTCTTTTTCTTCTTCTTTTCCTTGTTCTTGCCTTTCTGTTCCTTGTTTGCCATGATCTGCTCCTTTCCAAAGATTCAACACGGTTGAGTCCTTGAACAAAATGTTTAAGTCTTTACACAAGGCAAAGACACCGACAAACTTTATCGTCAACGCAAATTATATCACCTGCAAATCTTCATTCCTACAAACACAGATCATCATTCTGGCTTTGCTCTTAATAATTTGCTCATCTCCACAGCTATAATGTATTTATGCGTTCCCAAAATAATATTGACCTGCCTAGCTTTATCAAAGGCATGATCGCAGGCGCAACTGCAGGGATGGCATCTCTCATTGCGTACCAATATCTGCACGCCATTCTCAAACAGCCGAGATTAATATCGCGCGCCGTATTATCCAAAGCCGAAGATTTCGACACCATCGAAGCTCATGCTTTGTTTATCGCAGCAGATAACCTTCGCTCAGCTATTGAAATACGCCGCCTGGGGAATCGTAAAACAAGAGAAATCCTGCACGCCGGCTATCGTAACTTCCGCGAGAGTTGGGCACGCGACTTTAGTTTCGCATCCTTCGGCCTGCTGGCTTTGAAAGAATTCAAGGTAGTGAAGGATACCCTGGAAGCATTTCTTGATCACCAGACCTCCGAAGGACAATTCCCAGTCAAATTACATTCCATGGGCATGGTCACACGCTTCATGCACTCCTTACTTGGAAGAGAACAGCCCACCGAAATCTCCATGCGCCCAAAATACCTGAGCGGACATGGCGCACCCTCATTGGATGGTCAATGCTTACTGGTGATTGCAGCCATTCACTACAGTTTTCAGGCGGAAGATCAAGAATTTCTTAAAACGCATTGGGGTGCACTCGTCAAAGCCATTTCTTGGGCGGAGAGATCGGTCAAAGATATTACAGACGGTTTACTAACCCAGGGAGCATTTGCAGATTGGGCGGATAGCATCGCCCGCAATGGACGCGTGCTTTATACGAATGTAATTTACTGGAAAGCCCTACAGGAGATGGCTGAAGCGGCCAGGCATTTTGAGTTGAAAGATCAAATATCCTTTTATACAAAAAAGGCAGAGCGGGTCGCGCAGGCAATTCAAGATCATCTTTGGCGTCCGACCCTGGGATATTACGCTGCCAGTGATGCGCTCGATCAATTAACCAGCAGTGGAAATCTGCTAGCGATTGCCTGGGGACTGGCGTCCACAGATCAGGCAAACTCCATTATGGACGCGCTTATCATCACCGGTATGGCCAGCCCGGTTCCAACCAAGGTCGCTTACCCACCCTACCCACGTCACCTGATTGCGCTTGAAAACCGTCTGGCTGGGGTGGCGAATTATCACACCGATGCGGCCTGGCTTTGGATTGGCGCATGGCATGTGGTCGCCCTTGCGCGTACGGGACGCGTGGAAGAATCACACGGAATCCTGTCTCGCATTGCAGAAGTCATTGTGCGCGATCAGCAGGTGCATGAAGTCTATGGCCCGGATGGAGAACCGTTATCCAGTTTTTGGTACAAATCCGAATCGCCGCTCTCATGGAACGCCGGCATGGTTGTATATGCCTATTATGTGCTTGAGCACTTTATGAAGCCAAAAACCGATATCGTCGCTTCTGTCAGCAAGGACCAAGAGGATTAGTGAGGATTAGCAATGCACATCGCTAATTTCACCAACACCTATCTTCCAGTCATCAGTGGCGTCGTCCGATCGGTACGCGCGTTCCGAGATGAGCTTACCCGCAAGGGACACAACGTATTCATCTTTGCCCAGGAACAGGCAGACTATGTAGATAAAGACCCGTTCATCTTCCGCTATCCAAGCCTGAACCTGCCAACCGGGATTGATATCCCAGCCGCGATTCCGATCTCACCTTTTGTAGACCGTGTACTCCCAGCCGTCAAACTGGATGTAATTCACACCCATCATCCATTTCTACTTGGGCAGACTGCCGCCGCAAAAGCACAGGAACTAAACCTGCCTTTGGTATTTACCTTCCATACGCAATACCGTGAATATACCCACTATGTGCCCTTTTCAATCGATGCGATCCAGAATTTTTTGAAGAACGCAGTGGATCACTGGCTGCAGGATTTCATGCGCCGCTGTCAGCATATCATTATTCCTTCAGAGAGCATGCGCGAAACACTGGTCAACACCTATGGCCTAAAGAATAACTTCACTGTGATACCCACAGGGATCGATCTTGAAGCATACGATACGGTCAGTGGTGAAAAGATTCGCAAAAACCGACGTTGGGAAAAAGATATCGTTATGATTTCTATTGGCAGGCTTGCCTCGGAAAAAAACTGGCCCACTCTATTGCAAGCTTCTGCCCTGGTTCTAAAGGATTTTCCCCAGTTTCGTCTCGTTTTAATCGGTGATGGCCCGGACAGAAAAAGCCTCGAAGTTCTTGCAAGAGAACTCGGAATCCGCAAGCGCATAAACTTCATCGGTTCACTCCCCTTCTCGGAGACTCCTTCTTATATGAAGGCTGCCAATGTCTTCGGCTTTGCCTCCATCACCGAAACCCAGGGTCTTGCAACGCTCGAGGCCATGGCAGCCGGCCTCCCTGTGGTTGCAGTCGATGCAAGTGGCACACGCGATATCCTCAAACATGGCCAGCAAGGGTATCTTGCCGAGAATAATGCTGCGGCATTGGCAGCCGCCATCAAAAAACTTCTCTCAAATCCAGATAGAATGCAGAAATTTGCAGAAGCAGCTTATAAAAAGGCGCAGTCTTTCAACATCGAGAAGTTGACAGAAAAACTTCTGGATGTCTACGAACAAGCCATCCGCGATAAAAAGAAGAATCGTTATGTCACGGTCATCCCTCCTGTTTCTGTTCCTTCTGATCCCCTACCTCAGGCGTAATTGAATTCCCTTAGCTTCCGTGGACGTAGCTCAATCGCATTCTTATTGCAACTCGCCCTGCAAACACCACAACCATAACAAGCCGTTGGGTCAATTACCACTTTCTTATTATTCGATGAATACCGTATTGCACCGTATTGACATTGTCTCATGCACAGACGGCAGCCGTTGCACAAATCCGCAGAGACACTTGCAATCCATTCCGCACGGAACATCACCGGGTAATCCTTCCGAGCATGGGTTATACGGTACGCCATGCAATCCTGATCACAATTACACAAGCCACCGATGAACGGTGTTTTGAAAGTCCACACTGAATGCACTAGCCCTTCCTTATCTAGTTTACGAATGGACTCAAGAGCTTCCTCCTTTGAAAGAGTCTCAAGGCCAAAAGAATCATCAAGTGTATCCATTAACTCTTTATCCATGCTTAAGCCGTAACAATAGCGCGCATTCATATTGCCCGTTGTCACACGCCGACACACGCAGGGCAGCCTAACCGCGCCCTGCACCATCTCGAAGATCTTCTCCACATCTTCCATGGGCACAACCTGTCCATAATGATTCTGCTTTTGCATGTGAGTTAACACAGGCCTCGCCAATTTCATTAACGGAGTTTTGCGAATCCTGTCCAATTGTTTGATGCTTTTCGGAACTCGCTTATCAAAGCCATTCAGGAAGTCGGCTGCATATTTGCGCCGCTGATTTTGGTTCAATAATTCCCTTGAATAGTTCTCCATATTCAAATACCACTTCTCCCCCTCCCCATGTTGCGTACAGAATTCACACATAACCAGCCTCCTGACTTTTTCTGCCAGTATAGCCACGCATCGATATCTGCCCAAGTGTCAAACTTCCCCTAAATTTCCTACTTGAATAATTAGAACATGTATTCTATAATTGATATATGGACTCGCTCGAGACCCTCAAAGAATTATCTTCTCAAATGTCCTTCGAAGCTGATGGAGAGCCGCGCCTTTCTTCCCCGCCTCCAACCTGCTTCAGTCCGAAGGAAAATAACCACGCCTTTACCCATCCTGCCCAACTCCCCAATGGGCAGAAGGTTATCCTACTTAAGACCCTGCTTTCCTCAGCTTGCGAACGGGATTGTTACTATTGTCCATTTCGCGCAGGCAGAGATTTTCGCCGTGCCACCTTCAAGCCCGATGAATTTGCAGGCCTGTTCAGTAAAATGAATCAGAGTGGAATGGCTGAAGGTGTCTTCCTCAGCTCCGGGCTGGCAGGAGGCGGAGTCCGCACGCAGGATAAACTTCTTGATACAGCAGAACTTCTGCGAAAGAAATATCAATTTCGCGGCTATCTTCATCTAAAGATCATGCCAGGCGCAGAGAAAGATCAAGTCTATCGTGCTATGCAGCTTGCAGACCGGGTGTCGGTGAATCTGGAGGCACCCAATACAGAGCGGTTGGCAAAGCTTGCGCCGCATAAAATATTTTTTGAAGAGTTACTTCGTTCTCTCAAATGGGTGGAGGAAATTCGCAGAAGCGTGCCCGCCTATAAATTTTGGAATGGGCGCTATCCATCCACAGTGACGCAATTTGTGGCCGGCGGCTCCGACGAAAGCGATCTGGAATTGCTCAGTATGACCGACTGGCTGAATAAAAACGTAAGACTCAGACGGGCGTATTTTTCCGCCTTCCATCCTATTCACGATACGCCGCTTGAAAACAAACCTGCTGTTGACCCCATGCGTGAGCATCGCTTATATCAAGCCTCTTTTTTACTGCGCGACTATGGCTTTGACCTTGAAGATTTGCCATTTACAAGTGACAGCAACCTCCCCCTTCATACTGACCCCAAGCAAGCCTGGGCAGAAATGAATCTGATCCATCAACCCATTGAACTCAATAAAGCGGAAAAGCGCGATTTAATAAAGATACCGGGCATTGGCGTCAAGGGTGCTGATGCCATCCTAAATGCAAGAAGAAATAAAAAGATACGTGATCTATCTGCATTAAAGAAACTCGGCATTATCGCAGAACGCGCAGCTCCTTATGTTCTACTGGATGGGCACAAAGCCGCATCACAAATGACTTTGTTTTAATTTTTGTTAAACTTAAACATAAAATTTATCGTACATCATCAATAAAAATTTATTGATGATGTATTTTTATTAATCAACATCTTAACCTTAAAATATTTGAAGAGTTCTTATTTACCCTTGTAATTAAATTCAATATGACTATACTACATAGTGTTACACCAATTACTAAATCATAATTTATGAAGCAAACAATAAAACGATAATTTAGATTTTCAACAAAGGAGAAGAATATAATGACAACAACAATGGAAACATTAAGTATAAAAACAGAAAATAAATTTAGAACGTTAATAACAAAACAATCCTACAAGAAGGGTGAAGTGATTTGCGCCATGCCAAGTGAGAACATCATGGATAAGCCGAATCGCTACACAGTACAGATCGCGCGCGACAGGCATACACATGTTGGCAAACTTGCCGCGTTGAATCATTCCTGCGATCCCAACGTGATCCTTGATACAGAGAAAATGGTGATGATCGCACGCCGCGATATTGAAAAAGGCGAGGAGCTTTACTTCTTCTATCCATCAACTGAGTGGGAAATGCAGGCTCCCTTCATTTGCTTATGCGGCGCAGCCAACTGCATCCACGTGGTAGCTGGCGCTCGCTTCCTGCCGCTCTCTACGTTGGAGAATCATTACCTCAATCCGCACATCCGCGATCTGATGATCGAATTGCTCAAGAACACAAAACTGCATTTGAAGAAATTGCAGGAAAGCTAAAAGAAAAACCTCCGAGTGATCCATGGATCACTCGGAGGTTTTTCTTATCTACAACTTTTGATGTAGTGCTAGCAAACCGTAGGCACTTGCCCATGGTTTGCCTAATCGATGATTATCTGAAACCACGATCTTACTGAATTTCTGTGCGATCATCGGCATGAGGGTCGCAATCGTCCCCCAGTCATCGGAGAGAACGGCTTCCTTCATCTTAGTGGCATATTGCCCCGCCCACATCCACTCCATGCGGAATTTGTCGGCTTTCACCCAGTAATCTCTTTTCTCCCAGGCTGCCACGGATACTTCAATTCCATCTGAAATCGCCTGTAAAGCCAATGCGATAAAAGCGGCCTGGTCCTTTGTCTCTGATGTCACGTTGGATTGTTTTGCCAATTCGCGAATACACAACACAATGGACTTTGTCAAACGGGTTCGTTCTTTTCCTACAGAATCGGGGTTGATCACGCGGCTCAATGAAATTCTCCAAAGTCAATTTAGCTTACAGAAGCGCGATTATACCGCCAGTTTGACATACTTCAACATCGGCCTGTCTTGGGATAAAATATCATCCACAGAACATGACCAATCCAATCACCGCCATCATTTTCGATTTTGGAAATGTGCTCGTTAACTGGGATGCCCGCAACCTATACAAACGCTTCTTTCTTGACCTGGAGGCTGTTGACTCTTTTCTCGAGGAGATTCGTTTCCTGGAGTGGAATGCCCATCAAGATGCAGGCCGTTCATTCAAGGAAGGTGTCGTTGAACTATCCAAACGATTTCCGCAATACAAAGACCTGATCCAGGCATATGACACATATTGGGAGGAAAGCATCACAGAAACGATAGATGAAAACATAACCACATTGCAGTCGCTCAAAAACGCAGGCTGGAATCTCTATCTGTTGACTAATTTTTCTGTAGAAAAATTCAAGCTCATCCAAAGCCGATTTAACTTCTTACAAAATTTCGACGACATAATTATTTCAGGTGAATATAAGGTGGTCAAACCGAATCCCATAATTTTTCAAATCACACTGGCAAGGATCAATCGCAAGGCGCACGAATGCCTTTTCATCGATGACTCCCTCCCTAACATTGAAGCCGCACGCAAGTTGGGCTTCAATGCCATTCACTGTCAAACTCCAGAACAACTTAGAACGGATCTGGAGAGTTTATCTATAAATGGAAAATAATCTCTATGAATTCAAATCTCCAACAATCCATGCTTGAAGCTATTGAGACAGAACTCCAGCGCCAGGTTGCCAGGCTCGATCAGCCGCGCACCAAGCCATTTCATGAGATGCTCACCTACCATATGGGCTGGACAGGTGAGGGCGCAGGTTCGTTGGCAATGGGTAAGCGTATTCGTCCGTTGTTAACTTTGCTTACAGTTGCTTCTTGTGTTGGTGGTAGTGAAGGTGAATTTATAAGTGATGGTATAAGTTGGCTACACGCAGTTTCATCTGCGGCAGCAATTGAACTCGTCCATAATTTTTCGCTTGTGCATGATGACATTCAGGACAATTCTGAAACACGGCGCGGGCGGCGTACAGTTTGGGTCAAATGGGGCGCGCCAATCGCGATCAACGTTGGTGATGCAATGTTTGTGATTGCCAATCAAGCCATATTGGATTTAGGGAAACATTACCCCGGAGAAATTGTCGTGAGAGCTGCGAGTATTCTCAATGAAAATTGTCTCGACCTGACACGCGGTCAATACCTGGATATGTCCTATGAGGAACGAAAAGATTTAAGTATGGAAGATTACTGGCCTATGATAGAAGGCAAGACCTCTGCCCTACTGTCAACGTGTACACATATTGGCGCCCTTCTTGGTTATGCGAATGACGCGACACAGAATGTCTACCGCTTATTTGGATATCATCTTGGGCTGGCTTTTCAGGTACAGGATGACATCCTTGGTATTTGGGGAGATGAGACTATTACCGGAAAATCTGCTGCAAGCGATCTTGTTGAGGGAAAGAATTCATTACCTGTGCTTTTTGCTCTTGAGAAAAATGGGAAGTTCGCTGAAAGATGGAAACGTGGCCCAATTATTATGAGCGATGTAATGGAAGTATCTGCTCTGCTTGAAGATGAGGGAGCCAGAGAATATGCCGAAAAAATATCTGAAGCTGAGACTCAAAAAGCTTTGGAGTATTTGGAGCAAGCCAACCCAAGCGGCGAGGCAGGTGACTTATTGCTTGGGCTGGCTAACAAGCTGCTTAAACGGAAGCAGTAAACAGGTCAGGAAAGATGCGCTGCACTTCATCAGACTTGACATGCATTTTCGGCGTAGCGTATAATCCATCAAGTTAACCATGCGGGTGTAGTTCAGTGGTAGAACGCTTGCTTCCCAAGCAAGATATCGTGGGTTCGAGTCCCATCACCCGCTCACATTCAAGTCGAGGATTTGGCTGCCTCGGCTTTTGTTATCCCATTTGTAAGGTAGCTGTTATGCGAAGGGCACTATCTTCAAAGTAAAATTCATCTCGGAGTACACTCGTAAAATGTCAGAAACCGAAAAAGGCACTATACTGTACGTTGAGGATAATCCAGATAACAGAAATTTAATCCATCGAGTTTTGGGGGCCGAAGGATATTCTGTTGTTGAGGCTATCAATGCGGGGCAGGCAATGGAGAAACTTGAAAGCGGCAATATTGATTTGATTTTGATGGACATTAATATGCCGGATATGGATGGTTATACTTTGACTGCAAGAATAAAAGCTTCACAAAAATTCTCGAAGATTCCCATTATTGCTGTTACTGCAAATGTAATGCGAGGTGATCGCGAAAAATCATTGGAAGCAGGTTGTGATGGATATATCCAAAAACCGATTGACATAGACACGCTTCCCCAGCAGATTGAGCGATTTATCATAAGGAGCGCAAATGTCTGACCAAGACCAAACACCTGCTGTTTCTGATACACAGCCCATCCGCAAGCCGACTATTCCGAAGGACGCTGCTGTACTGGTGGTTGAGGATAATGTTTCCAATTTTGTGCTGATCGCCCGTATGCTCGGTTACCTGGGTGTCCATTGCGAATGGAAAACTTCCGGTTATGAGGTTTTGGAATATGCAGACACACTCCCCCGCCTCGATCTCATCCTGATGGATATTCGGCTTCCTTATGAAGACGGCTATGGTGCATTGAAGAAAATACGCGCCTCCGAGCGCTTCAAATCGGTACCGATCATTGCTGTAACCGCAGAAGCAAGCACGGAGCAGATGAAAAAAGCCCAGGAGTCGGGCTTCGACGGCTTTTTGGGAAAACCCCTTGATCCTGATCGCTTCCCTGACCAAATCCGCCGCATTTTAAGTGGAGAGCCTGTCTGGGAATTTAGCTAATCGCATTAGATGATAACGAATCCAGCACCGCCCAAAGTTGATGAAAGAGAAAAAAGATTTAAGGGTAGTCTGACAGGGACACTAGTAAGAACGCTCCTTATCTTTACCTTTATTCCCCTCGCCTTAATGGCGGGGGTGGCTTATTTTCGGGCACGTGCGTTACTCCGTGAACAGGCAGTCGCCCAATCTGAAAGCCTGCTCACCAACCAGTTAAAGATCATTGACCAGGAAATAGAAGACAGGGAAACCCGGCTTGAAAGCCAAGCCACATCCGCTGGATTTTCGGTCATTATTGAACTGGCGCTCCACGCCAACCCTCAGAGTAATGAATTCCATGAAATTCGCGGTAATTTCATAGACCAATTCCAAAACAGCAATGTTCAAAACGACAAGCCTATATTCGATCAATTTCTTTTGCTGGATTCAGATGGAATCATCCGAGTCGCCAGCAATGCAGAGTGGCAAAATAAAGAACTAAACCCGGACATGTTCGAGCAAAAAGATGAGTTCAGGTCATTTGCGCTTTATGGCCTGTCACCTCTCTATGAAGATGAATTAATTCTTGTAACCGCGGTAGAGTATAAAACTTTACGCGGTTCCAAGCTTGGGACTCTGGTGGGTATTACAGAAAAGAAAAGTTTGCAGGAACTGATTCAACCGTTAAATGGGCTGGCCCCATTTGCCAATACTTACTTCATTCTTTCTGACAATCAATTTATTTCAAGCGACCCTGAAACAGGCGAATTCAACCTGGTTGATTCAGATTCCGAATTTCAGAACGACCTCACATCAAGCCTTGCAATCTTGATGCAGAACGAAAGCAGGGGACCGGAAGCCCTGGATGTTACAGCTCCAAATGGAGAAGCTGTACTAGCACAATTACAATGGTTCCCAAGAATGAAAAGCGGCATTGTGCTGGAACTGAACACCATTGATTTATATGGGCAATTGGCCAGCCTTGCACCTTTTACCATCGTACTCGCCATTGGGGCGCTGATAGCTACAGCATTGGTATTAATGTTAGGGACGAGACGGGTTATCAGACCCCTGCAATCACTCTCTACTATTACCCGCAAGTTTGCAGAAGGCGATTGGAGCCAGAGGGCGGAAGTATTTAGTAATGATGAGATTGGTCTCCTTGCGAGTTCATTCAATCACATGGCAGACCAGCTTGGAGAAATATATCGTTCTCTTGAACAAAAGGTGGAAGAACGTACCCGTCAAATTCAAACTGCATCAGAAGTTGCACAAAACATTACAAACACATCCACCAGTCTTGATGAAATGTTGAATAAAATTGTCGAGCTACTGGTTGAACGGTTCGGCTTCTACCAGGCGAGCGTTTTTATCGTAGATCGAGGCGGTAAATTCATTGATTTTAAGACAGGGTTTGGTTCAGCCACAAAAGGACTGACCGAAAAGAAATACAGGCTGGAGATCGGGTCTGCGTCAATCATCGGCTGGGTCAGCGCAAACAATCAGGCGCGGGTTGCATCTGACGTTTCAGATGACCCTCTCCACTTGAAGAATGAATTGCTGCCTGAAACACGTTCAGAGGCGAGCGTCCCAATCTCATTAGGAAACCTGGTGTTAGGCGTTTTGGATGTTCAAAGCACACAAGCTGGGGCATTTAGCAAAGATGCGATCATTATGCTTCAAACCCTGGCAAGCCAGATCGCTACCGCAATCCAAACAACCGGCTTGGTTGAGGCGAGCCAGATCAATTTTGAGGAACTTGAGCGGTTATATCGTTCGAGCAGGCTGATCGCAGAAGCAAGCAGCGAAATAGATATCATTGATGTCGGAATACAAATATTAAAGGAAGTCCCCTACCCCGTTATTTTATTCGCCGTGAATAACGGCACATTGAACATTGCCGCATCAGCCGATAAAACCCGAGGCTCATCTTCGATTGACCAATTACCGGCCCAAATCGATGCAAGGGCTGATGAACTTAATGATTTCCTGCTCCGTGGGCCAGTCATCACAACACCAGATGATGTTTCTACCCCAAGTGCACTCAGAGATATTGCAAATAAATTGGGGCTAATTAGTATTGCCTATCTGCCTATAAGAAATCGCGACTCTCTTATGGCAGTTGTTATGCTGGGTTCACGGAATAGAAATTTTTCAAACACAATCGTGCAGCCTTATGTAAACCTTACAGAGTTGATCTCAGTAACGCTGGAAAAATCTGTTGCCGTCCAGCAAACAGAAAAGCATCTGCGTGAAGTGGAATCGCTGGCCTCTGTCAATGAATTGATCTCGTCCACATCGGACATTCAAAGCTTTTTTCACGGTCTACTTGGGAAGATCAAGCAGATCATCGGCGACTACAATTTGGTCGTGGCCCTATATGATGAAAAGAGCAATTCAATCAGCATTCCATTTAGTTATGAGAACGGGGAAATCATTTCCATTGACTCCTTTCCATTAGGTGAAGGATTAACTTCCATATTGCTCCGTACGCGCCAGCCACTGATGCTGGTGGAGGATACGGAGCGGAAAGCTGCCGAACTCGGCGCAAAAATTGTTGGCAGGCCTGCCCGCTCCTGGATGGGCGCTCCCATGCTTGTACAAAACAAACCGATTGGCGCGTTGATCATTCAGGACACAGAAAATGAACATGCCTTCGATGAAGATGATCTGAAATTTTTCACTACACTCTCAGGGCAGGTAGCGGGCGTAATAAACAATGTTCATCTATTGGATGAGAGCCAGCACAAGGCATTACAACTTGAAACTGCCGCCGAAATTGCGCGCGATATCAGCGGCTCCCTCAATCTCGATGAATTATTGATCAAAGCGGTCAATTTTATTCGCGAGCGATTCGATTTCTACCATGCCGCAATCTTTCTGCATGATCTGCCCGGTGAGTTCGCCATGATCCGGGAAGCAACGGGAGAAGCGGGCGCACAGATGAAACGGTCAGGGTATAAGATCGGGGTTGGCTCAAAATCCATTGTCGGCTTTGTAAGCGGACAAGGCGAACAACTAGTTGTAAACGATACGGCCAAGGACGCGACATATTATGCAAATCCCCTTCTGCCGGATACACGTGCAGAAGCAGCTATTCCACTAAAAGTTGGTGAGCGCATACTGGGTGTACTGGATGTTCAAAGCACAAAACCATATGCATTCTCTGAAGATAACTTACGCAGCCTACAGATCCTGGCTGACCAATTAGCTGTGGCGGTTGTTAATACGGAACTCTTCGCCGAGACCCAGGAACATCTTTCCCAACATCGACTCTTACATCACATCACCACTACTGCGGCATCTGGAACCACGCTGGAAGAGGCCCTCGAAAGTGCCGTCAATGGTTTGCAAGTAACCCTCGGCGGAGATCGCGTGATTATCCTGCTCGCGGATTCGGATAAAAAGATACTTGAAGTTAAGGCATCCATTGGATATGCTGATGCAATATCAAAGGTTCAAGTCGAAATTGGCAGCGGCGTAACAGGCTGGGTCGCAGCACACAGGCGTCCATTACGATTGAGAGACGTGTCTGAGGACCCGCGCTATATCCCCGCCAGCGCAAACACTCGCTCAGAGTTGGCCATCCCATTAATTTATCGCAATGAATTATTGGGTGTCTTGAATGTAGAGAGCGAGCAGGTTGATGCGTACACTGAAAATGATGAGGAAATGCTCGGCACGCTGGGTGGAAGCCTGGCCGCCGTCATTGCTAATGCCCGTCTGTTGGAACAGATCCGTATTCAGGCAGATCGCGAAAGATTGATATATGATGTGACCAGCAAAATTCGCAGGTCTACTGATATACAATCCATTCTGATGACAACGGCCAGTGAAATTTCGAGGATCACTGGTGCACGCTTCGCAAAAATCCAGGTGAAGCCTATTATCAATCCGAACGAGGATGGATTACCCTAATGGAAAATACTTCTATCAGCGATAAATCCATGAACCCGGAAGAGGCAACCCGCCTATTATACAAAAATTGGCGGGAAGGTTTTGCGCTTCCTCTCTTAATCGGTGTCCTGGTATTTGGCGCGATTGCGCTTATCCCCGCTGTAAACGCTTCAGACAGCCTGCTGATTGATGCCATTTTCATTACAACTTATGTAATGACGGGCCTGGTTACTGTGGTGCGCTTTTCCTACATGATACGCATGAGCGTATTCCTGTTAAGTGTTTATGTTCTTGGTCTAAGTGAATTGATCACACATGGCATCCTGGGCGATAGCCTGTTTTTCTTTTTGGCCGTTATTATTTTCTCCACCATCCTTCTTTCGCCGAAAACAGGCATCATCACAATTGTCGTTGATATCCTTACTTTCGTATTATTTGGCTGGCTATTTCTTAACGGACTGGTGACCCCACTTAACCCCAATGCCTCACCTGCAAAAATTGAAGACTGGATCAGCGCCAGCGCAGTGATCGTCATGTTTGGCTCTGTGATTATTATCGGGTTTCAAAGGCTGGAGAAGGAATTCCTTGCTGCTCAAAGGCAGATTGACACAACCTTAATCGCCTTAAAAGAGGAGCGAACAAACCTTGAGAACAAAGTCCTTGAACGCACTTATCAACTCCGTAAAGTAAATGAAATCGGACGCTCAGTTACCAGTATTCTTGACCCCAGCGACCTTCTTCCCCGTGCCGCTCAATTGATCCAGGCAGAATTTGATTGTTATTACATAGCATTCTTTTTGCTGGATTCAACAGGTCAATGGGCCGAGTTGAAGGAAGCCACCGGAGATGCAGGCAGAGTGCTTCGCGAAAATAAGCATCGGTTGAGTATTGGTGCGAAAAACATCGTTGCAAAAACGATTCAAACAAAGCAGGGGCAGATCGCATCGAAAAGCAGTTCTGAGCAGATCATCTTTGACAACCCCCTGCTCCCCTACACCCGGTCACAAATTGTGCTTCCGTTGATTGTCGGAAATTCTGTTTTTGGCGCATTGGAAATGCACTCATTAAAAGATGATGCATTTACCCAGCAAGATGTGGATACCTATCAAAATATGGCAAATGAAATAGCAATCGCCATAGAAAATTCACGGTTGTTCCAGGAAGCCCAGCAAAGCCTCCTGGAAATGCGCGCCACCCAGAGACAATATCTGCGGGATGCCTGGTATTCGCTTACATCAAACCAGGAATTGGAATATGCAGTCGGTGATAAGGATTCAACCACTAACAAGGAAATCGAAATTCCACTTGCCCTAAGAGAGCAGACCATTGGGCAGATCAATCTGGCAAGCACAACGGATTGGACGGTTGAGCAAAAAACTCTGATCGAGGCTATCGCCACACAAGCTACATTGGCTTTGGAAAATGCACGCCTGGTGGAAGAAAGCCAATCCATTGCTGCGCGTGAAAGATTGGCAAACGACATCATCGCCAAAATTTGGGCATCTGCAAATATGGATAGCATCCTGCAAACTGCGGTACGCGAATTGGGACGCACCCTGGAAGCATCGGAAGTTGAGATCGAAGTTTCGATGGATGATAAAAATGAATAGAAATTTCCCTTCTTTAAAATCATCCTCCGCTCAGGAAAATTCCCAAACAATGGTGTTTGACTATTCAGAGTGGCGTGAGCAATTCATTCTGACCATCCTCCGCATTGCGAGCGTGCTTGGCGTGGCATTGATCGTATTTTCCTTTCCAACCGCTACGCTGAGTGATCGTATTCTATTTATTGGGCTCTATCTTTTCCTGGTTGCCATCACAGTCTTTCCCGCCCCATATGCACTTCGCGCGTACTCACTTCTTTTGATGAATTTTGCAGTTGGCATGAATGCGATTCTTGCATGGGGGCCCTGGGCAGATGGAAGTCTTTTTCTTTTAGTCTGTGTCATCGTGGCCTCGCTATTGTTCGACCGCCGAACAGACGTTATCATCTTAAGTATCAGTGTAATTTTTACAGCGGCGATAGCGATTCTGCAGCAGATCGGGCTATACCAATTTACAGGGGTCAACGTACCAGTGACTGATCCAGCCAGTTGGATTGTATACTGCGTCGATTTCACCATTGCCGGGGCAGTGATCGTACTGGCAATGACCCAGTTTAAAGGGGCCTTTTATCGGGTTACCCAGCAAATGCAAACTGCTTTCAATGCACTGGCTATCGAACGCACCCAACTTGAGAAAAAAGTCCTTGAGCGCACAGATGAATTGGAAGAGCGCACCAGCCAGCTTCGCACATCCGCAGGTGTTGCGAGAATCGTTGCGGAAATCCAGGACATTACAGAATTATTGGATACAGTCACCAGGCTGATATCTGAAAAATTTGGCTACTACCATGTGGGCTTGTTCATTTTAGACGAATCGAAAAAGACTGCATTCCTTCAATCGGCTTCATCTGCAACTGGAAAACAACTAATTGGCGAAGTCTTTCGGGTGGAGCCATCCATACGATCTGCGGTCAATACAGTTGTAGAACAGAACCAGGCTGTAATCTCTTCAGACAGTGAGGTTGAATATTTCCTGCGTGATACAAACTTCCCACTCACCCGCTCGCGCATGATCCTGCCTTTGGCAGTTCGCGGCAGTGTGCTTGGGATGCTGGATATGCATTCGGATCAACCTCAGGCCTTCACTGCGCAGGATGCGGAAATCCTGCAGACCCTTGCAGACCTTGTGGCAATATCCTTTGACAACGTCCGCCTTATTAATGAAACGAAAAATCTGGTCGCCCAGTTGGAGATCAACACAGCCATTCAAACCCAAAGAACGTGGACGAAATTGACCAGCCGCCATAAACCAGCTTATCAGTTTACGCCTGCCGGTGTTCGCCCTGTCTTTTCCAAAGATAGACCAGACAGCGAAAGTGGATTGCGCATACCGCTCGTTCTCCATGGGCAGAAGATTGGCGCCTTAAAGTTGAAGAGAAAAGGCAGTATTGCTGAATGGTCTGAACGCGAACGCATCCTCGTTGAAAAGATCGCCGACCAGATCGCTCTCGCGCTTGAGAACAGCCGCCTTGTTGATGAAGCACAGAAAAGCGCCTTGCGCGATCAAATGATCGCAAATATATCAACCCGCATCCGCGAAACTTTGGATGTTGAATCCGTTCTACGCACAGCCGCAACTGAACTACGCAGGGTATTCGACCTAAAAGAAGCCGAGGTCAGTATTGGCTCACCAGAAACCAACCTGGTGCCCGCCTTAAAAAAGCAGACTGGCACATTACGGTTATAGTCATGAAGCAGCAGATGAAAAGAGACGTGTTGTGAAACAACTAAGCAGTTCCATTCTTTGGCGGTTTGCTCTTTGGTTATTGGTTTTATTACTAATACCAATGGGAGCTGTATATGTTTTTACGCAGCAACAAATGCGTGAAAGCTTTATTGCCGCCCAGTTGGAAGTCATGCGCAGCCAATCGCAGGTTTATTTCACTCGCGTCGAATCGGCCCAGGGACAGGAACAGGCGCTTGCCCTTGAGCTGGCAACTCAAATGGGTGGTGATGATTTTTTCCTTATTGGAAATGACGGCATTTACCTTGCGCATTCCAAACCGGAAAAGGTTGGGCATCTTGCAAGTGATGATTTTGGTGAAGTCATTATTCAACAGTTGCTGGAAGAGCAATCCACAGCTATCTATTCCGAGGCCAGCGGACAATTGATTGGCTCTTATCGTCCAACACTTACAAACTCGTTGGCTGTATCAGTTGGCAGGCTTGATCAAAAAATATCTGAATTGAACCAGTACACCCGCAATTTAAGGATTCAATTAGCGCTTGCCACAATCCTTGTATTGCTGGGCGCGCTGGTGGTATTCAGCACCTTTCTTACTCCAATTACTAGGCTCATTAATTTCGTCAACGAGATCAAGAACGGGAATCTGAATACAGTACCAGACCAGCAGGGAATGCATGGCGAGCTATCCGAGCTTTCATCCAGGCTAAAGGACCTGGCGGGGAGTCTGCAAGATTCGTTCACTGCGGTACAAGATCGAATGAGTGAACGCACTCGTGAAATCGAGCGGCAAAGTAATCTGTTAAAAGCGGTGGCTGGAGTTGGGAAGGCGATCACATCCTTCCGCAATCTATCTGAACTGCTGCAACAGACCACTCTATTGATCCATGAAAATTTTGGATATTATCATGTGGGCATCTTTTTGCTGGATGACTACAAAGACTATGCCATCCTGGCTGCCACCAACAGCCAGGGCGGGCAGCGCATGCTTGAGAAAAAACATCAACTTAAGATTGGGGAAACAAGCATCGTAGGCCATGCGATTGAAAATACAAAAGCTCGCATCGCACTGGACGTTGGAAAGGATGCTGTTTACTTTGGCAATCCCGAACTCCCAGAGACGCGTTCCGAAATGGCGCTTCCGCTGGTGGTCGGTGGTCAGACCCTGGGAGCGCTGGACGTTCAATCCAGAGAGTCTCAGGCATTCTCGGAAGAGGATATTTCCACTTTGCAGATCCTGGCCGATCAAATAGCCGTTGCCATTCAAAATGCGAATCTATTTAGTGAAAACGAAAAAGCATTGGAAGCCGCTCGTGTTGTTTCCGGTGAAGTAAGCCGCGACGCATGGAGTAAGATCCTGCGTAACCAACCTCGGGTAGGTTTTATTGCCACTCCTCCTACAACAATCCAAACCCATGGCGAGACGCCTGAACCCACTCTGGTAAAAGCCTTTGAATCTGGAGATCTCATTATTGGCGATGATGGGCTGACGATCAGTGTGCCGATCAAAATACGTGGACAAGCCATTGGCGCAATTCGTTTGAAAAAATCTGAAATTGCAGAAGCGTGGACTCAAGACGAGACCAATCTCGCAATTGCATTATCAGATCAATTAAGCGGCGCTCTGGAAAGCGCCCGTCTTTACAGAGAATCACAGCAACGCGCGGCTCGCGAATCGTTGGTATCTGATATTTCCGCGCGCATCAGCGCCGTATCACATATTGATGCAATCGTTCGTGAAACTGTACAGGAACTCGGCCAGGCTCTCGGCAATGCATCGGTTAGTTTCCAGTTGTTGGATCAGCCCGATGGACGGAAGCAGCTTGAAGGCGGAGCCCTGAGCGCATCCAAGGATTCAGATAATGGAAGCGGAAGGTCTACTCAAGGCAGAAAGGCAGGCGAATAATCATGTCCACGTCTCAAATGCCTGCCCAGGATCAAGACCAATCCATGATCGAACGCATTAGCCAGACCTGGCAAAGGTTGATCGCACCTCACCCATCATTAAGTACAGTTGCCGAACAACGCCGCGCACAATTGCTTTCAATACTCACCTTGATCATGAGTGTATTCTTTATTGGCGTGCTCCTTTATGGGCCAAGAAGCTATGGCGTTTTCTTTGCACTGGTTGGCATCACCCTAACGTCTTACGCCATCAGCAGAACAAAGTATTATGACCTCGGAAATTATCTATTCACCTACGCATTTGCTGCAATAGGATACATAAGGATCTATCAGGGCACAGCCGAATCCATAGAGTCTGCAATTGTTTCCACCGTGCATATAGCCCTCATATTTTCAAGCGTGCTGCTTTCACGAAGAGGTTTTTTGAGTCTCGTAGCCTTAACAACACTGGCAACTTTTACAGCACCGCTATATTCGAACATCCCGCCCCTGGCAGCCGACAACATTGGGCGCACCGGAGGAATTGTGCTCGTTATTGGTGCAATTCTTTATGGGATAAATGTTTTCCGTGAAAATCTGGATAAAGATCAACGAAAAGAATTGAGCAGCATAAACAGCGAACTTGAAGATGTAAAAATAAGTCTCGAAGAACGCATTCGAGAGAGTTCTCTGGAATTAGAAGAAGCCAGCCAACAAATGCAGAGGCGTGTGGCACGCCTGCGGGTTACCGCCGAAATATCGCAGGAGATCTCCTCAAGTATTAATTTGAAGCCCAGAGAATTGTTCACACGCATCACCCACATCATCAGCGAAAAACTTGGCTATTATCACGTGGGCATTTTCCTGATGGACGAAAATTTGGAATATGCAGTATTGCGCGCCGCGAACAGCAAAGGCGGGCAGCAAATGCTCGCCCGCCATCATCAACTGAAAGTTGGCGGCACGGGTATTGTGGGGTACGTTTCCCAAAGCGGATATCCGCGCATCGCACTCGACACAGGTTCTGACGCAATATTCTTTAACAACCCTGATCTGCCTGAAACCCGTTCTGAAATGTCACTTCCACTGCGCTATGGTAAATCCATTATCGGTGTATTGGATGTGCAAAGTACTGTACCAGCGGCATTCAACAATGACGATGCAAATACTCTCAATACACTGGCTAACCAGATTGCGATGATAGTCAGAAATCTGCAAATTTTGGATGAAACTGAATTCACGGCTTCATCAAGAACGGCTGGCAAACGCGGCACCGCTCAACTAAGCCGTAAAGAAAAACTCAGTGGATATGCCTTCAAACCCGATGGGACCATATCCAGCGCGCTGCCTGACAAGAATCCCATGCTCGATAAAGCACTCGCTTCCGGCGAGACCGTGATCCTGGCACAGCATCCGAATGGCGGTTCCCCCACCCTGGCAGTCCCGGTCAAGTTCCGCGATCAGGTAATCGGTGTGATTCAAATTGAATCGGCAGAACAAAACAGAAGATGGACTGAAGACGAAGTAGCCATGGTTCAAGCCATTTCAGACCGCGCCGCCTTTGCTTTGGAAAACGCCCGTCTGTTCGAGAATGCCACCCGCCGCGCCGAACAGGAGGAGACCATTGCCCAGGTTACAACACGAATAGGCTCATCCACAGACTTTAACCAAATTCTGCAAACCACCATCCAGGAGCTTGGGCAGGCACTGGGCGTTTCGCGTTCATTCATTCAATTGAGCACATCAACCAACCATAATGAAAACGACGGAACGCAGCCATAGCACAGGAAATTATTGATACCAAAGGTTGATATGAGTCAGAACAGATTGACAAATTCGGAAATTATTCCAGGCCATAGGATCGGGCGCACCTCGCTTCAAAGACGGTTGGTGTTGTTCATGCTGTCCATATCGCTGATCCCGCTGGTCGGTATATCCATCCGCGACATTCTACAGACTCAGCAAGCCCTGATCAATGGCGCTGAAATTTCCCTTCGATCCAGCGCTGAACAAACCGCCAACAGCCTGGATGCATTCATCGAAGCGACAAAGAATTCGGTCCGCACAGAAGCGCAATTAACCGATTTCGTAGTCTATCTGCAGTTGCCTGCCGCGGCTCGGAGAGGCAGTGTTGAAGAGGATCACGTCCGCGAACTTCTGGAAACATTAAGAGAAAAAGACCCGGTCAATATTATTTCCTATTCAGTGCTTGACCTAGAAGGAAACATCGTTCTGGATACGGTTCGCGCAAATATTGGCAACAACGAATCGACTGAGGAATACTTTAAAAACGCTATTTTCACCAAATTACCCGGGACAACAGCTGTAACATATTCGGGACCAACTACCGTGATCAGTTTTGCAAGCATTGTTCCCAGCCCTGAAGGAACAACACTTGGAGTACTGCGCGTAAAATACAATTCGGACATCATACAACAGGTTATTACGGAGAGCGTAGGGACATCCACCGAAGGTACAGTTTTGCTCTTGGACCAATTTAACATCCGCATGGCAGATACAAAAAATCCTGATCTGGTGCTTAAGTCCATCGCCCCTCTTAATCTGGTTGACTATTTGAGCGCGGTGGATACCCATCGATTCTTAGATCTTCCCCGCGAAGAACAAGCAACAAATCTTGATGATTTCGATACCAAGCTTTCTACGGCAGGAGAGCAACCCTTCTTCCGCTCCGATATCACTCCAGAAACCCCCGGGGATGACACAATTGCTGTGTCGTTCCTGCAAAACCAACCCTGGCTTGTTGCATACAGCCGTCCTACATCAGTCTTTCTTGCCGATGTGCAGAGCCAAACCCAAACAAACACGATCCTGGTGATTGGTATTTTGATCATCGTTGTGATCGTTGCCACCTTGGTGGCCAGGGCGCTTACCAGCCCCATCATTGCCCTGACTGAGGTTGCAAATTCAATTTCGCAAGGCAACCTGGATGCAAGGGCAACAATCCATACTTCGGATGAGATCGGGGCACTCGCAACCGCGTTCAATTCGATGACCGATCAGCTCCAATCCATACTGGCAAGTTTGGAACAGCGTATTTTCGAACGCACCGCTGATTTGCAGAAGAACACATCGGAACTGGAAACCATCGCAAACGTGGCTCGCGAAATCGCCATCATCCGAGACTTGGACACACTGTTAAACGTATCCGCAAGCCTCATTCGTGAAAGACTAAAGTATTACCATGTTGGTATTTTTCTGGTGGATGCGCGCGGCGAGTATGCAATTTTACGCGCTGCAAGCAGCGTTGCCGCAGCACAAATGCTGGAGAAAAACTACAAATTAAGAGTTGGACAAACCGGCCTGGTTGGGAATGTTACAAGCACCGGGCAGGCTTACATCGCACTCGATGTTGGTGCGGATGCCATCCATTTTGAGAATCCATACCTGCCGGATACGCGTTCTGAGATCGCATTGCCCTTACGCAGCAACAACATCACAATCGGCGCGCTGGATATTCAGGCCAACATCCCTAATGCGTTTGACGAGCACGATATTCAAACCCTGCAGACTCTTGCGGATCAGCTATCTGCCGCGATAGAGAACGCTCAACTGGTACACCAGGTGGAAGGGGCACTTTCCGAACTTACCCGGGCAAACCGCGCGCAAGTGGAGCAGGTCTGGCATGGTGTCATCACCCAGAAGAGTGTATCAGCCTACGAATATGACGGGCTGCAAGTTAGGGCCATACCGGAAAATATTCCGCCGAATCTGCTCATGAAATTGAAAAGCGGCAGCCCCATCATCCTGCAAGCCGATGACGAATCATCAAATGAAGGAACAAAACAAATCAAAAATACACTTATGATCCCTTTGATGGTACTCAACCAAATCATAGGTGTGATCGGTCTCGAGCAGGAAGATCCCACTCGTGGATGGACAATGGAAGAAATCACAGTAGCACAAGCAGCAGCCAACCGAGCGGCTCTGACATTGGAAAACGCCCGTTTGCTTGAAGAAAGTTTGCGACGCGCGGCAAAAGAGCGCGCTATTTCAGATGCCACCAATCGAATTGGCACGGCTTTAAGTATGGAAAATATTTTACAGATCGCCGCAGAGGAGTTGGAACGCATAACAGGTGATTCGGAAGTCGTGCTCCAATTCCAATCAGACAACCAAGCAAAGTCTGAGAGTTAATGGTGAACCTATGATCCCGACACGATTTCCCAGTCAGAGTGAGAAAAATTCGGCAACTAATTTGTTGCGAAGTCTTCTCATTATCTCGATTATTGCAGATGTGGCTGCGCTGGCTGCGGCCGCGGCTGCTGGCTTCGGGTGGCAATACATCGTACCCATTGGATCTCTTTTGATCCTTGCAGCGTTTAGCTTGATCTTTCTATTACGCGGAAACGCCCTCCCTGCCCAAATCCTTCTCCCAACCTCGTTATTCGTTGTAATCACTTACATCATCGTTGTTCCTCCGGGTTATGGTCTTCACGATATTAATATGCTGGCTTATGCAGTGGTGATCAGCCTGGCCGGCCTGACGCTTGGGCAAAGGGGCGCATTCGTGTTTACCTTCCTGATCATCCTGGCTATTTTTGGGATTGGGATCGCAGAAATACGCGGCCTGATCGTGTCGCCGACCAGCGCGCTTACACTGCCCGTTTCGCCTGTTGCGATATCCATTGTTGTTCTGGCGATAGCCTTTATACAAAGAGCGCTCATCAACTTATTAAACGATAGCGTGCAACGCGCCCGCGCCAGTGAAAAAGAAGTGGTCGAGCGTAACGAAGAACTACAGGCATTTAGTTCAGGGCTCGAAAAACTGGTTCAGGCGCGCACAACCGAGCTTGACCTTGCCAATCAACGCAATGAACGCCGCGCCAAGCAATTCGAGGCGATCAGCCAGGTATCCCGCGCAATTAACCAGACACAGAATCTGCAGGACTTGTTGCCGCAAATCGCAGAAGTGATCAGCCAGCAATTCGGTTTTTATCACGTTGGAATATTTCTGGTCGATCTAAATCGGGAATATGCTGTTCTCGGCGCCTCAAATAGTGAAGGCGGAGCGAGGATGCTGGCGCGTTCACACAAACTTCGGATTGGGCAAACCGGCATCGTCGGCAATGTGGCAAAGACCGGAAAAGTAAGGGTTGCCCTGGATGCTGGAGCAGACGCAATCTATTTTAATAACCCCGATCTTCCAGAGACTCGCTCTGAGATGGCTCTGCCCCTCTTCCTGTCAAGCGGACAAATCATCGGCGTACTGGATATTCAAAGCACAAGCCCGAATGCCTTCCAGCAGGAGGATGTTGAAGTCCTCACCACACTTGCTGACCAGGTTTCTGTGGCAATTACCAATGCCCGCCTTTATGAAGACACTCAAAAAGCCCTGATCGAGGCCGAAATGGTCTATCGTCAGGATTTGAAAACTGGATGGAAAAAGTTTACCCACTCGCAAAGCCTGGCCGGTATCCGCAGGCGCAGCATGAAATCAAGTTTCCTTGTGGAGCCTTTGGAAATACCGGGTGCAAGTGAAGTCACTCAATTTGGCAGTATCTATCACAAAAAGGCCGATGGCAAAGATGGATCGACACAACTCACCATGCCCATGAAACTGCGTGGTGAAGTGGTGGGAATGCTAAACCTCAAAACAGATAATAACCGCGAGTGGAGTTCCGATGAAATGGATATTATTACGGCCATCATCGAACGAGCCGCTCTTTCCATTGAAAACGCGCGCCTGCTTGATGAAAGCCGCAAGATCGCAGAGAAGGAACGTATCATTGGCGATATTTCCGCAAAAATCGGCGAAGGGACTGAGATCGAGACGATCTTAAAAACTGCCGTCAGAGAGTTGGGCGCTCAAATAAGCGGAGCCCAGATCACGGTCGAGATTGGAGGCGGTGGCGAATAGTCACCTACAGCATATGATGAATACGTCTCAAATCGCAAAACCAAACCGCCCACTCCTCAACGAGACACAGCGTTATGCAATATTTGGCGCAATCTTTGGATTCCTTTTCCCGCTGGTCGGAACCATTTTCAGGATTCTCACATCCCAGCTTCCATTAACTCTCTCCAACATGCTTTACATTCAACGCACCGATTCACTATTGTGGATCGTCGATACTGCGCCCATCGTGCTTGGCCTGTTCGCAGCTTATGCCGGCCGCAAACAGGATATGCTTTCTAAAATTAATGAAGAACAACGTATTCGTGAAGTCGAATTGGAATTGTACAAATCGAACCTTGAGCAGCAAGTGGAGGAGCGTACCGCAGAATTGGTAATTGCCAATCAGCGCAATGAGCGCCGCTCTGCCCAATTCGAATCCATCGCCCGCATTGCCAACACGATTAGTTCCACCCAGGCACTGGATGACCTTCTGCCTCAAATCGCAGATGCCATATCAGAGCAGTTTGGTTTTTATCATGTGGGTATTTTCCTTTTGGATTCTCGAAGGGAATATGCTGTGCTCGTGGCCGCCAACAGCCAGGGCGGAAAAAGAATGCTTGCGCGTGAGCATCGCCTGAAAGTTGGTGAAAAAGGGATTGTGGGCTTTGTGACCAAGGCCGGGCAACCCCGCGTCGCACTGGACGTGGGGCTGGATGCGGTTTTCTTCAACAATCCCGACCTTCCAGACACTCACTCCGAGATTGCCCTCCCCCTCCGCATTGGAACTGAGGTTATCGGCGCACTGGATGTTCAGAGCATGGAAACAAACGCCTTCGCACTGGAGGATGTAAACATCCTTTCGACACTTGCCGACCAGGTAGGTGTAGCCATTCAAAACGCACGCTCATACCAGAAAAGCCTTGAAGCACTTTCTCAAGCCGATACGATTGTAGGGCTGATGAGTGAACAGCAATGGAGGCAGTTCATTAACCGCCAGCCCGTTCAAGGTGTTCACTTCGACGGTGTGCAGGCAAAACTGCTGAATCCATCTGACAAGAAACGGAATCATGATCTTGCCATTCCTCTCAAAATTCGCGGTACACAGATCGGCACCCTGAAGCTAAGCGCATCGGGGCTGGGCCATCAATGGACTGAAGATGAAATCGCCATGGCACAAGCCACAGCCGACCGCACCGCCCTTGCAATTGAAAACGCGCGCCTGCTTCTGGAAGCTCAAAAACGTGCCACAAAGGAACAGACCATCGGGCAGATCTCAGCCAAGATCGGCAGTGTGGTAAGCCTCGAAAATATTATTAAAACTACCATGCAGGAACTTGGGAACACCCTGCCCGGCACTGATATTGCCATTCAATTTACTGCTGGAAGATCAGAGCAAAAGTAGGAAGCCGTTCAGGAGAACGATATGTTATCAAGGATATTCGATTATTTTTATGATGAAGACGATAGCGATATTTCGTTTATTAATTTAACGCGAAATATCGTCATCTTCGTGATCGTCATCAATATCGCTCTTCTGCCACTAACTACCGGATTAGCCGGGGAAGGCTCACGCAACCCGCGCGCATTCGCCACCCTTTCCATTACTCTTTTATTGGAAGTAATTTCGCTTTTTTATGTGCTGCGCGGCAGAGTACTAATGGCAAAGGTGGTCGTGCCAATCGCATTGATCGCAGCGGTAATCATCATTTCACTAAATACAAATGGGTTGAAAAATACATCGATCATAGGGCTTCCGATAATTTTGGTGGTCTCCGCGATCCTTTTAGGAAGGCGCTCAGTTCAATTGATCGCCCCACTGACTGTCGTTGCAGTCATGATCATAGCCTATTTCGATTTGAAGGGTGAAATCCAATACGTTCCCGCCGGACTGGATGATGCGATCATTATTCCCGTTCTTTTATTCGGATGCGCAGGGATCATCCAGTTATTGATTGGTCGATTGAATGAAAGTATTCAAAGAGCCCGAAAAAGCGAGGAACTTCAAAAGCTGGAGAATATCGAACTTAACGACTTGCGTGCCTCTCTTGCAGAGCGCGTAAATGAACGCACCTCCGAACTGGATGCTGCTAACCGCGGCAACGAAAGACGCGCGAAACAGTTTGCAGCGATTGCCCAGGTTGCGAGAGCCATTTCATCCATTCAAGACCTCGATAGCATCCTGCCCCGCATCACACAAGTGATCAGCGAGCAATTCGGCCACTATCACACCGGTATTTTCCTGCTCGATGACAAGCGTGAATTTGCAGTGTTACGCGCCGCCAATAGTGAAGGCGGACGCAGCATGTTGAAGAATGAGCATAAACTCCCCGTAGGTCAGACCGGTATTGTAGGTTATGCCACAGCCACCGGCCAGCCTCGCATCGCCCTGAACGTGGGAACTGATGCAGTTTACTTTGACAATCCCTACCTGCCAAACACACGCTCTGAAATCGCCTTGCCTCTCCGAATCGCCGGGCAGGTGATCGGGGCACTGGATGTACAGAGCGAAAGCGCCAATGCATTCACCGAAAATGATGTTGATGTGTTATCCACACTTGCAGACCAGGTATCGATAGCGATCCAAAACGCCCGCACTCTCGAAGAAGCCCGTCAATCACTCGCCGAGGCCCAAAGTACATTCGGTCAACTGACACAGGAAGCGTGGAGGGTCATGAGACCAACATCTGTGGGATTAGGCTTTCAATTAACGGGCCAGACATCCAAACCATTGGAAAAACCCATTGACGATCCCGATATTCAAGAGGCCATCAGCCGAGGCGAAACCGTTATCACCACTCACAACAACAAGACATCGAACCTGACGATCCCGATTCGTCTGCGCAATGACATAATCGGCGTCATGAATTTTAAGTCGGCTGGCGGCACACTCATTACGCAAGATGAGGTGGATATTGCCCAGGCTGTGGCTGAACGTCTCTCGCTCGCCATTGAAACTGCTACCCTGCTTCGAACCACACAACGCCGCGCAGACATTGAAAAAGTTACAACGGATATCTCAGCAAAAATAAGTTCATCCACCCGCTTTGACACGATCCTGCAAACCGCCGCCCAGGAACTGAGCCGGGCATTAGGCGGTGAGGTAATCGTTCAGATCGAACCGATTGCAATGAAAATGGACATCTAGCCCTTCCATTCTCATGTTACAACTGGAAATCAGAGACTTTACTTATGAATCAATCCCAACCTAAACCATCAACAATTCGCCGTTGGCTGTTAGCGCTGCCGTTAAGCCTGCGCGGAAAATTGATCGTGGGCAACATGTTGATCACCTTGCTCGCCATCCTGGGGATGGGATACTATGTATACTTCCGCGCCCAACAATCCAGTAACTACCTGACCACGCAACTGGAGGAAAGCGTGAGCCGCAATGCAATCGAGAAATTAACGGCAACCGCCAATGAGCAGTCAATACAGCTTGACAACTTTTTTGCAGCCAAAAGCCATGATATTACATTGATAGGCGAAAATCTCAATGGACTATTTGCCCGTGAATCCCTGGTGAACAATGGTATCTACTGGGACGCCGCCCAATCATTAACCCTCCTCCCCAACGGAAGTTGGGATAACTCCAATTCAGAGGCTTCCTCCATTTTTATCCCCGCTAATGTCGTGGAATTAAGCCCATCATTGGGCTCACAACTAAATACCATAAAGTTAACTGAAACGACAATTCCTTCGATTCTCGAAGCCAACCCGGAGATCGTTGCCATTTACTTTGGCGGAACTTACAAGGATACGATTTATTATCCAAACATCGACCTGGCAAATATTGTGCCGCCAGATTTTGATGTGACCACCCGCCCCTGGTATGTAGCTGCCAACCCTGCCAATAACCCGGACAAGAGCGTTGTGTGGTCAGACCCATACCTGGACGCAGCCTTGAACGGGCTGGTAGTAACAAGCAGCGTCCCCGTATACGACTCAAGGTTTAAATTTCGCGGCGTTACAGCGATGGATTTTCAACTCAACAGCATCACCGACATTGTTTCAAATATCCACATCGGTGATAGCGGCTACGCATTTTTGATTGATGATGAAAATAGATTAATCGCCTTTCCCCAGGCAGGTTATGATGATTTTGGCCTGACACCAGAGAGTCTTCCAATCGGCGATATGATCGACTCTGCAAAGCTTCCTGGCACACCCCAGTCATTCTTTGATGTCCTCTCCAAAATCTCTGCGGGTGAGAGTGGGTTTACCACGATCACACTCAACGACGTGGAAAGATATATTATTTACCGACCCCTCCCCGCGGTTGGATACGGCCTCGCCATTCTTGTCCCAACCCAGGAACTACAAGCAGAGGCGATCACCGCAAGCCAGCAGATCGAACAACAAACACAAAATACCATTCTGGTAAGTTTAATATTGATCTTCGCGATCCTGCTCATCGCATCCGTGGCATCGCTCGGCATGGGCAATGCGCTCACTGCTCCATTGATCTCATTAACAGAAACCGCAGGAAAGATCGCAAGTGGCAACCTGGATGCGCGCGCGGAAATACAAAACCAGGATGAAATTGGCAAACTTGGCCAGGCCGTGAACACCATGGCAATCGAATTAAGTAAATCCTTTGGTTCTCTTGAGCAGGGCGTTGCGGAACGAACTTATGAGCTGGAAATCTCACGCACACAAAGTGAACGCCGCGCAAGCGAACTCCAGGCCATCAGCGAAATATCAAAAGTCATTACCGGTGAACAGAATCTAAACATACTGCTCCCACTCATCACCCGCCTGGTAAGCGAACGCTTTGGTTTTTATCACACAGGTATATTTCTTCTGGATGAGACCCATAGGTATGCAGTGTTGCAAGCCGCAAGCAGTGAAGGCGGAAAGATCATGCTGGCCCGTGGACACAAACTGGAAGTTGGCGGAAGCGGGATCGTGGGCTACGTTGCGAAGTTTGGCACTCCTCGCATCGCCCTGGACGTGGGGCTTGATGCGGTTTTCTTCAACAATCCCGACCTCCCAGA
Organism: Candidatus Villigracilis sp.; assembly: GCF_057083605.1. Lineage (NCBI taxonomy): Bacteria > Bacillati > Chloroflexota > Anaerolineae > Anaerolineales > Candidatus Villigracilaceae > Candidatus Villigracilis > Candidatus Villigracilis sp. The sequence goes on from NZ_JBXMTI010000062.1 coordinate 31,498, forward strand.
GACCCGCTCCGAAATGGCTTTATCCTTGACAGTCCGAAACAAAATTGGCGGCGTGTTGGATCTGCAAAGCACAAAAGCCGGTGCCTTTACCGAATCAGAATTAAACACCTTTAGCATCCTTGCCGACCAGATCGCCATTGCCATTGAAAATGCACGTCTCTTCCAGCAAACTCAACGGGCCTTAACGGAGGCAGAATCTTTATACCGCCAAAATATCCAAGAAAGCTGGGTCACATTCAGCCGCGACGAGCCTTCCATCGGCTACCATCAATCGTTGACCGGCGGCAAAAAATTGGAAACCCCGCTGGATACAGATGAGATTCGTCAGGTGATGAATCGCGGTGACTCGATGGTGTTCAGCCCTAACGAAATGTCGCCAGAAGCCTCTATTGTTGTCCCGATCAAACTGCGCGGACAGGTGATTGGCGCGCTGAAAGTTAGGGCTCCAGAACTGGATCGCACATGGACCAGGGACGAGATCAACCTCACAGAAATAATCTCAGAGCGCCTGTCTCTGGCTCTTGAAAATGCGCGCCTGATTCAGGAATCACAACGCCAGGCGATCAAGGAGCAAACGATCAGTGAAGTCACCGGAAAGATCGGTGCATCCATTAATCTAAAGAACGTCCTTCAAACCGCAGTGGAAGAATTGGCACACGCCATGCCAGGCTCTGAAGTGATCATTGAATTCGAGCAAAAGAACGGGCACGCGGAATAACGCTTATGGCCACCCTATATTTCAACGCCGTGAATTTTGAAAAAACTCATGATTTAAAAATAAAGGAAATTTATCATGGCATTTGATGTTGACCTTCAAAATTTATCGCCATCGCGAGCCACCCTGCAAGAAAAAATTCTTGCCAATATTAGCGTTCCCTGGAAACTGAATTTACTAATTCTGATTATGATCATCGGGATCGTGGGGGTTTTCATTACCGCGCTTCAAGGCATTGACGCTGCCCAGGATCACCAACAGCTTAATTCCACGTCCATGAGCGCGCCGATCACAGCCTTGAATAACGTTGATATTGCGCTTGGCGAGTTACAAACAGAATTAATTCAACTGGAAAATCCTACCTTAACCGCGGAAGAAATAGATGCCCACCTGAAGAAGATCACAGATGCCGAAACCATAGTGGCATCGACATTGCAAAAATATGAAGCTGACTGGTTCCCGCCCGTGGAATTAACTGTCAGTGTGGGTATTCCTCAAAAAAGAAGGGAAGAGATCCAAAATACCCTGGATGCGCTGTACGATAATGAAATTTTACTTTTTGGACAAATCCAGCAAAATTACCAGACCTACACTGCAGACTCTGCTGCGTATTATCAAAATATAAAGAACGGCCAGAATGATGCTCAGACAGAAGATGATATTGCCAACCTCCTGCTCTCAACGCAGACTCCCCTTAGGCAATTGATTTCAATCCATGGACAAAGACAACTTCTGGCGGATGAAATCTCCCGATCCACCTACCTGGATCTTAACGTCCGAATGATCTTCGCATTAACCCTGGCGATTGGGCTCGGTTTAATATTCGCGAACCTGGTTACGCGCTCCATTAGTTCCCGTCTAAATATTCTCGGCAGCAACGCATTGGCATTGCAGGACGATCTTCTTGATCGCCGTTCCTACATTTCCATGATAGGCAGGGATGAGATTGCCCTTGTATCCAGGTCCTTCGATGAAATGTCCGGGCGGCTTAGGGAAATATTTGCAGACCTTGAAAATAAAGTAAATGAACGCACCCTAAAGCTGGCCGCTGCCACCGCCGAAAGTACCAAGCGTGCGCAGCAATTCGAAGCCATCACCAGAGTAGCGCGTGCCATCAGTGCTACCCAAAATTTGCAGGAATTGCTGCCTCAAATATCCAATGTGATCAGTGAGCAATTCGGCTTTTACCACGTGGGCATCTTCCTGAATGATCCCACCAATCGAATTGCGATGCTCGTCGCGGCGAATAGCGAAGGCGGCAAGAAAATGCTCCGCCGCAGTCATCAACTTAGGATCGGTGAACAAGGTATCGTGGGTTACGTCACCCAGACCGGGGACACACGCATCGCGCTGGATGTGGGAGAAGACGTAAAATACTTCAACAACCCGGAATTGCCCTCAACACATTCCGAAATGGCCCTGCCTCTCAAAGCAGGCGACCAGATCATCGGTGCGCTGGATATTCAAAGCACAGAGGTGGGCGCCTTTAGAGACGATGATGTTGAAGCTCTCTCCGCCTTGGCAGAACAGGTCAGTCTTGTTATTCAAAATGCGCGCTTGTTTGACCAAATAAGAAAGACGCTCTCAGATTCTGAATCGATCCAACGCCAATATATCCGCGAGACCTGGAGCCGCCTGCCAAAGGAGGAGGATCTGCGAGGATTCAGATATTCCGCAGCAGGCGCTGTTCCTTTGGATGATGAGACAAAAATCGGCGCAAGTGAGAGCTCAAAGGAAAAGCGAAGGATCAGTGTACCAATCATCTTGCGCGATGAGACCATCGGCACACTTTCAGTTCAGGTTCAGAAAAACGAGCGCGTGAGTGCAGATCACCTGGACTTGATCAAGGCGGTAGCAGAACGTGTTGCCCTCTCCGCCGAAAATGCGCGCTTATTCGATGAAACCTCCCGCCGCGCCCAGCGAGAACAACTTGTTTCCGAGATCACCACAAAAATACGCGGAACCAACGACCCACAGGAAATGATCCAGACCGCCCTGGATGAATTGCAGCGCGCTTTGAATGTATCGCGGGTCGAGATCATCCCCCAAAAATTAACTCCGCCGGATAGATAAGCAGGAGCCAGAAAAACCATGCTAAGAACCATAGCTGTTTCAAATGAAAAAGGCGGGGTTGCCAAAACTACCACTACCTTATCCCTCGGCGCCTCGCTGGCGGAATTAAAGAATCGCGTTCTGTTGATCGACCTTGATGCGCAGGCCAACCTTACGCTTTCGCTGGGTCTTGAACCGGGCGAAGCGGAGCATACATCCAGCGATATCATGCTTGATAATGCGCCCCTGCTTAGTGCACGCAGAAAAACAGATGTTGAAAACCTTGACCTCATTCCATCTGGTTCACGCATCGAGACCTCTGAACAGTTCCTGCCGGTGCGCACACATTACACCACCATCCTGCAGCGCGCCATCAAAGCCGCAAACAACATTCCATATGATTACATTATCCTGGATTGTCCCCCGGCGCTTGGCGCAATCACAAAAAATGCACTGGCCGCATCAGACCTGCTGCTGATTCCGACTCAGGCAGAATATTTTTCTGCGTATGCGCTGCGCAACATGATGTCGCTCATCCGCACAATCCGCGAGCAGGATAACCCCAATCTCGCATACCGAATTTTAGTTACCATGATGGACAGAAGGAACCGCACACACCGCAACATTCACGAACAGCTTCGCGCCACATTTGGCGAAGGCGTATTTAATACTGTCATTGAAATTGACACAAAATTACGTGAAAGCCCCATTGCGGGATTGCCAATCACAAATTACAAGTCCGGCGCACGCGGTTCAACGCAGTATCGTGTCCTTGCTCAGGAGTTAATAGAATATGCCAAAGAAACCGAAAATAGACAAGCGGCTTGACAAGCTCTTCAAGGACATTCAACCCGAAGCGAATGTCACGAAGTCAAAGCGCAAGCCAAAAGTCCAGGAAGAAGCGCCGCCTCCTCCATTGGACCTGAAGCCTGTTGAGCAAAAATCTGAGTCAGCTGCCACCCCGCGCCCAACGATCAAGCGCTATACATCCACGCTTGTTTCACCCGAAATAGTCACAGACAAGCAGGGTGAAACGGATCAATCTGTTTATGCTGTTAATTTTCAATCGGGAGATCAGGGTTGGTCGACCCTTCGGCTTTTGGATGAAACCCAGAAACGCCACTGGACAGCGGATGAACAACTGCTGATCAAACAGGTTACAGATCAGTTATCCCTGGCGCTTGAAAATGCACGCCTGTTCCAGGAAGCCCAAAAATTCAAACTGGGAATTGATAGAACCGACAATGCGGTGTTCATTACCGACCCGCAGGGCGTTATTCAATATGTGAACCCGGGCTTTGAAAAAGTTTACGGTTTCAAAGCCGAAGAATCATTAGGGAACACGCCCAGGATATTGAAGTCGGGCCTCATACCATCAGAGCAGTATAAAGGCTTTTGGGATACTCTTTTGAGCGGCGGAACCGTATCAGGCGAACTCATCAATAAGACGAGGGATGGCCGCCTCATCCCCATATCTGGAACGAACAGCCCAATTCTTGATGAAAACGGAAGGATCCTCGGTTTTCTTTCGGTGCATCAGGATATTAGCGAACGAAAAAAATCAGAAGAGGCGCTTGCAAAATCAGAAGCAGACTTGCGCGCGCTCTTTTCATCGATGGAAGATGTGGTGTTGGTGGTGGATAAAGATGGGCGCTATGAACGCATCGCTCCCACCAACCCTTCGCGCCTGGTGCGGCCGCCTGATGAATTGTTAGGCAGGCTTATGCATGAAGTACTGCCAAAAGAGACGGCTGACCGCTTCGTTGCCGCAATCCATAAGACTTTAGATGGTTCTGAAACCGTTCAAATAGAATACGAGTTGCCAGTTGAAAATGAATCCTACTGGTTCCTGGCAAGCCTCACAAAGCTTGAAGATGATAAGGTCTTCTGGGTGGCAAGAGATATCACCGAGCGTAAAAAAGCAGAGGAAGCCATTCGCCGCCGAAATGAATACCTGGCGGTATCTGCTGAGATCGGCAAGCTGGTCACATCCACGCTGGATTTGAACTCGATCTTTGCCAGAACGGCGAACCTGATCAATGAACGATTTAATTTGTACTACGCTGCGATTTATATCGTGGAGGAAACCGGCTTCAATGCCATTCTACGGGAAGCCACAGGCGATGCCGGCATTGAAATGAAGAAACAAAACCATGCCTATCCGGTCAATGCAAAATCAACTGTGGGCAAGGTTGCATCGGAAGGAAATGCTTTTGTTGTAAATGACGTGAAGAACAATCCGCTTCATGTCAGTAATCCGTTACTGCCGAATACGAAAGCGGAAGCTGCTATACCACTGAGGATTGGAAACCGCATCATTGGTGTCATTGACATGCAGGCCGAGGCCGAGGGCGCGTTCACCGACGATGAAATTGCGGTCTTGCAGACACTAGCAGACCAGGTCGCCGTAGCCATTGACAATGCGCGTTCCTTTGAGCTCTCGCAGCAAGCTGTGATGGAAATGCGTGAGATCGACCGCCTCAAAAGCCAATTCCTTGCCAATATGAGTCACGAATTGCGCACGCCTCTCAACTCGATCATCGGCTTTTCACGCGTGATCTTGAAGGGCATAGACGGGCCCGTTTCCGAATTACAGCAACAAGACCTCACTGCTATTTACAATTCAGGTCAGCATTTGCTGGGGCTGATCAACGATATTCTCGATCTTGCCAAGATTGAAGCTGGTAAGATGGAACTGGCGTTTGACGAAGTGAATATTTCAGATGTAGCCAACAGCGTACTCTCCACCATGAGCGGTTTGATCAAGGACAGGCCGATTCAGATGAAGCGGATTATCGAACCGAACCTGCCGGCAGTCCGCGCTGATGCGATTCGTGTCCGCCAGGTAATGATCAACCTGCTTTCAAATGCAGCTAAGTTTACAGACGAAGGTGATATTACAGTTGAAGTCGGTCTTAAACCCGGGCCGACTGGACGCAATGAAGTCATGGTCAGTGTTACTGATACAGGCCCTGGCATTTCGGAACAGGATCAAGAGAAGCTCTTCCAGCCCTTCTCACAGGTGGACGACTCACCCACCCGCAAGACAGGCGGCACAGGGCTGGGCCTGTCCATTTGCCAACAGTTGATCAATATGCACGGCGGACGGATTTGGGTTGATAGCGCAGTTGGTCATGGAAGCACATTCCACTTTACTCTCCCGCTTTACAGAAAAGACAGAGAAGGGGATCCCCTTCCAAACGGCAACAAAATGATCCTTGCCATCGATGATGACTCACAAGTGATTGGGCTTTATGAACGCTATCTACAGCCGCAGGGATACCAGGTTGTTCCTCTCACAGACCCATCCCGTGCGGTTGAACGCGTGAAGCAGCTAAAGCCGTTCGCTGTGACATTGGATATTATGATGCCCGGCATTGATGGCTGGTCTGTTTTGGATGCATTGAAAGGCGACCCCGATACACGCAATATTCCCGTGATCGTATGCAGCATCATTGAAGACCTTGAAAAAGGCTTCAACCTTGGCGCATCAGACTATTTGGTAAAACCGATTCTAGAGGATGACCTCGTCAACGCGCTTGACCGCTTGAATGCTGATGGTTCCATCCGCGAGGTGCTTGTCATCGACGACAACCCAGATGATCTACGCTTGATAGGGAAAATCCTGAATGACGATGGCAGGTACAAGGCGATCCTGGCTGAGGGTGGGAACAGCGGTTGGAAGATTATTTCATCCGGCAACCCGCCTCACGCCATCATTCTCGACCTGTTCATGCCAGATATGAACGGCTTCCAAATATTGGAAAATTTACAGGCAGATAAAAAGCTGCGCGATATTCCGACTATTGTCATTAGCGGTGTTGAACTCACTACGGAACAAAAGAAACAGCTTAATGAATTCGGGCAGCGCATCTTAACCAAAGGTTCCTTCAGCGAGAAGGAATTACTTACATCCATTCAGCGAGCACTTGAACGTATTCAAGCAAACAATTAAATTAACGGAGTGCATCACAGTGACTTTTATCATCAAGTGCCTGGATTGCGGGCACAATGCGCCGTACTATCCTACATCTACTACATGCCCAAAGTGCAACAGCCAATGGCGTGAAGCTGAATATGACTATGAACTGATCGGAAAAACCCTGCAAGCCAAACTGGCAACTAGAGCCCATGACCTTTGGCGATATCGCGAACTTCTGCCGGTACGGAATCCGAATATCAGCCTTTCGCTTGGCGAAGGCAGCACGCCGTTGATCCGTGCAGTGAATCTTGGCATGATGCTGGGCTGCCCCAACATCTACATAAAGGATGAACGCCAGGGGCCGACATCATCGTTTAAGGACAGGCAAGCCGCGGTCACAATCGCTGCCTTGAAAGAGGCCGGCATCACAGAAATGGTAGCTGCCTCCACGGGGAATGTTGCGATTTCCTATTCTGCATACGCATCCCGCGCAGGAATGAAGCTTTGGGCATTTGTTACAAGCCTCGTCCCCGCTGTGAAGATGCGAGAGATCGCCTTATATGGCAGCCAGGTGATCAAGATCACCGGCTCGTATGACCAATGCAAGCAAGTTGCCTCAGAATTTGCCCGTCAGCGCCGCTTGTACCAGGATATGGGTGCGCGCACCATCACTTCCATTGAAGCAATGAAAACCATCGCCTTTGAGATTGCCGAACAATTAACCGCCATTCAGGGATCTGAAGCGGACGCAACCTGGCGCACACCGGACTGGTATGTTCAGGCAATCAGCGGAGGCATGGGGCCTCTCGGCGTCTATAAAGGTTTCAGGGAAATGAAACAAATGGGATGGACCAACCGCATCCCGGCCTTTGCACCGATTCAAGCGGAAGGCTGTGCCCCAATGGTGAATAGCTGGAAAAAAGGACTCGAAAAAGCGGAGCCCGTAATATCACCCAAAACACGCATAGAAACCCTCGCTACCGGTGACCCGGGACGTTCCTATGAATTTCTGCGTGAGTACGTCAACAACACAAATGGGGTTTTTGAAAGCGTCAGCGATGAAGAAGCTTTTCGGGCAATGCACGTTCTAGCGAAAATGGAAGGCATCTCTGCCGAGCCCGCTGCCGCCGTTGCCTTTGCAGGCCTGTTCAAGTTGATTCGCGCAGGGATTATCAAACCCAGCGATACAGTTGTTGTCAACTGTACCGGGCACACCATGCCAGCCGAACCGAGCATCCTTGGCGATAACTGGTCACGAGATGTAAAGTTCCCAACGTTTGAAGAAACTCCGCAGGAAGGTTTGCTTTCGGCCCTCTCACAAGTTGCACCTGAACGGTTCCCTAAAATTGCAATCGTAGAAGATACCACCGAAGCCAGGCGACTCATCCGCCGTATTTTGCAATCTCAGGGAAACTTTACAATTTTAGAAGCCACCAACGGACGCGAGGGACTCGAATTGATCCAGCGCGAATTACCCGATCTCATTATCCTGGATTTGATGATGCCCGAAATGGATGGCTTTACCGTCATTGAGGCCCTGCGCGCAAAACAAGAAACAGCAACAATCCCGGTGATCGTGGCAACTGCTAAAGAACTTACCGCAGATGAAAAAAACAGGCTTGGCGGACAGATCCAATCCCTCATGCAAAAAGGCGATTTTTTAAACGACGAATTTCTGGAAGAAGTCAAATCATTAATTAAATAACCTACCTCGCAGCGAAGCGATGCGCTAGTGCTTATATCCTCCCGACACTTGCACCGGCGGGTGCGTAAGCTCACTTTAATAATGTCTGTCATGTAGTATCACCACAAAGGCTGGCATATTGCCAAAAAAACATAAAACCGGGATTTTAGCAGCCTTCAGCTCAGCGGTATTCCTTGGGATGGCGCCTGTTTTTGGGAAGCTTGCAATTACCCAGGGTTTTACCCCATTTGCTGTTGTCGCTTTACGCACCGGTTTTGCGGCTGGCATCATGTTACTGGTGATATGGCTCTTTTATCGTCAATATTTATATATTTTCCCAGTTGGTTTAATCGGGTGCGCCCTCGCGGGTGCAATTAATGGGCTGGGTTCCCTGCTTTACTATCTTGCACTTGGAAGGCTGAATGCAAGCGTTGGGCAGCTTCTGTATTCGCTCTATCCTTTTTTTGTTGCCCTCTGGCTCATCCTCGACCATCAACCCCCAAGCCGCCTTACATTCTTTCGAATTGCGCTAGCCACAGTCGCGGTCTTACTGCTGACCAGCGTCCCCAACAGTTCAGTGGACCTCACAGGTGTGCTGATGATGATCGGCGCCGCCATCTTATACGCCATGCATCTACCCATCAATCAGCGCGTACTTTATGAAGTCCCAGCCCCCACCGTTGCGCTTTACACCCTGTTAGCCATGAGCGCAATTGTAATCCCCGCCTATTTAATATTTGACCGTGCATGGCCGGAATCAAACATTCCCTGGATTCCCGTTACAGCGCTAACCTTTGTAACTGTGTTTTCACGCGTCGCACTTTTTTTGGGCGTGAAGAAGATTGGCGGGATGCAAACAGCCCTATTAGGACTCGCTGAACTATTGATCGCAATCTTCTTTAGCAATATTTTACTCGGCGAGAGTCTTTCCCTTCTCCAATGGATGGGCGCGCTCGGACTCAGCTTTAGCCTGATCCTGGTTATGTATGAGCATCCTACCCTGCCAACACATAGCGGAAAGACCGGCTGGCTTTCATGGATCCGCGCGCCAGGCTTGCCAAAAGATATCTTCGGCCCCTACGAATGAAAAAAGACCGCTTCTGACATGCGGTCTTTTTTGTTGAATTTACTTATTCTAAAGTGCGAGATGTTTCGCTCCGCTCAACATGACACTGCCTAAGGTGGGTTACTTATTTGCCTCGTACAAGTAACCAGTTCCGCGTACGCTCACTACCTGCTCAGAAAGCGAGGGGAACTGTTCCAGTTTATGCCGCAAACGGCTGACGAGCGGACGCAGTATCTCAGGCGCCTCGCGCTGAGAAGTATCATAGCCTTGCACAAGCAAAACCAATTCACGATGTGAAAATACCTTGCCTTCATTTTCCATCAAAATACGCAGCAACCTGCCTTCCGCCGGGGTGAGGTGTTCGATCTTGTTCTTAAATTTTATCTGGCGGCGGGAGAGGTCTACTGTGGTGCCGTCTTTCAGGCTGTACACTTCCTGCGCATCATCCACATCCATTGGAGTCATATTATTGGTGCGCGACCTGGCAGTACGGCGTGACAAGCCCTTCTTAACACTGGCGAGTATCTGCGGAGGAGAAGCTGGCTTCAATAAATAATCATGGATGCGCAATCGCAGGGCCTGTATGGCAGTTTCGGTGGAGCCATACGCAGTCAACAGGATTACTTCCGTTTCAGGGGAGACTTGATTGACCACCTGAACCACTTCCAACCCATCCATGCCTGGCATCTTTAAGTCTACGATCATCAAATCCACCGAATGGGTGCGGACGTATTCCACAGCAGCCTGTCCATTGGCCGCAGAGGTTACTACGTACCCTTCCAACTTTAGAATATCAGTAAGCGATTGTCGTGCTACCGGTTCATCATCCACAACCAGAATGTTCGATTTCATTGCTTTCCTCCTGCAGGTAAAAATATGCGAAAACAGGCTCCGGGACCGCGTTCAGGCAGCAATTCCAATGCGCCGCCGTGTGCTGTAATTATATTGTAACTCACTGTTAATCCCAACCCCGTGCCGCCCTCTTTTGTGCTGAAAAAAGGCTCAAATATATTGGCCTGCTTTTCCTCCGACACGCCCTTCCCGCTATCCTGGAACAGGATTTCGATACCATCGCCGTATGGCCGAGCCGTAATCTTCAGGTCACCGCCCTCTGGCATGGCATCAGAGGCGTTCAGGATCAAGTTAATGAACACCTGCTGCATCTGACTCCCAACTGCCATGAGGGAAGGAATCTCCCCAAGAAAATCGACAGATACATTTACTCTGTTTTCTGTAAGCTGCTTTGACATTAAGGTCAGAATATATTGCAGCATCTCCGTTAGATTTACCTTTTCGAGGGAAGTTGCACCGGGACGGTAAAAATCCAACATACGGCGGACGGTGAGCATCAAACGTTCAAGTTCGGTACGCGCCAGATCAAAGTATTCCTTGCGCTTTTCGGCAGGCAAATCTTCACGACCCGCAAGGTGCAGGCAGTTTTGAACAGCCTGTAATGGGTTATTTACCTCATGTGCAATAGAGGCGCTCATGCGGCCGGCCGCCGCCATCTTCTCGGCTTGAAGCAATGCCTTTTGAGATTCCTCCACTTTACGGACGTAATCCAATTGTTCCGCATACAAACGAGCATTCTCCAGAGCTGCCACTGCCTGTCGGGCAAGGATCTGGAACATTTCAAGATCGGAATCGTGGAATGGAGGCTCATTCATCGAGCGGGCGGCGCATAGCACCATACGCAAGTTCGAGCGCAGGATCGGTATCAGAATAACCGCGCCAAGTTTGAGGTCGGAAAGAAGCGCTTTTAGTTCGATATCACCCGGCCCATTGGCATTGACAATTATCGGCGTTGTGGATGAATCCACATGCGAGATCAAATCCAAAAGGTCTTGTGAAGATGCGACGCCATTGGATGCGATCAAAGAAAAATCTTTGGTGTCAATATTTTGTTGAAAACATGCCGCCTGCATACAATGCAGATGACCGCAAATGGCGTTAATGATCAAGTCAAGCAGAGGTTCGCGGCGGGTTTCGGAGAGCAGGGATTCGGTGACAGAAAAAAGCGGGCGCAGTGCTTGCGTGCGGGCGGCATCCCGTTTTTTCTGGCTATCTGCAAAGGCAAGTTGGACTGCATCAATTAACTCATCGCTCTTGCTGAATGGTTTGAGGATCAGGCCATCCACGCCCTGCCTGAGCGCATGGATCGCAGTTTCAACTGTGCCATGCCCGGTCATGATCAGGATGGCGGCATCAGGTTGTAATCGCTGGGCATGTTGGATCACTTCAAAGCCATCTACTTCGGGCATGCGAATATCAACCAGCAGCATATCTATTTTGTTTTCCTTAAGATATTCAATGGCTTTACGCGGATCGGTTTCCGATGCAGCTTTGTAACCTGCACGCGCCAGGAGACGGGTGCAGAGTAACGCAATCCCAGGTTCATCGTCAACAATAAATACAGAGGCGTTTTCCATAATGAAATTAGATCGGCAGCCAGACAGCAAAGGTTGCGCCATTGCCTGGCTCGCTGGCAATTTCTATCGTACCACCATGGTCGGTGACAATGCCATATGTGACCGAGAGGCCCAGCCCTGTACCGCCACTATTTCCTTTCGTGGTGAAAAATGGCTGAAAGATTTTTTCCTGATCTGCTTCGGAAATGCCAACGCCATTATCCTTTACAGACATCACAACCCAGTTTCGTTCTTCGCGCACTGCTTCAAAAGTGCTTACTCGCAACTCACCGCCTGACTTCATGGCCTGCAAGGCATTGTGGATCAGGTTTAAGAGCACTTGCTTCATTTGATTCGTGTCAATCGAGATCCAGGGTAGTTTTTCATCAAGGTCTAGGATCAGGTTTACATTATTAGTTTGGATCAAATGCCTGGTTAGTGCAATTACATCGTTGACCACTTCATTCAAGTCGGCGCTGGTGCGGACGTGTTCTCCCTGACGCGAGAAATCCAACAACCTGCGCACCACACCGCTGGCTCGGCGCGCCTCCTGCAAAACCATCTGCAATTCGTCACGGTAGGATGAGTCTGTGGGCAATTCATCCAATACCAGTTCGGAGAAACCAGTAACTGTGGTTAGAGGGTTATTCAATTCATGAGCGATGCCTGCGGCCATCTCACCGACGGCTGCAAGTTTGGCGGCTTGCAACAACCTATTCTCAGCAGATTGCTGCGCTTCCATACGTGCGTTCAACTCAATTTCCGTCATGCGCAACTGGCGCACAGTTTCCTGCAATTTTTGGTATTGATTGGCACTGGATACGACAGAGGCAAGAATACCAGCCAGTGATTCCATGGCGATCAGGTCATTATGTGAAAAAGCATTCTGTTCCCTGCTTTCGACATCGATGATCCCTAAAATATCTTCGCCATCTTTTACAGCCACGCAAATCTCGGAGCGCGCATCCCAGCCTTTAAGAGGTTTGTAAAGCTTATCTTGCAAAGTGTTATTGATCAGAACACTTTCGCCTGTTTGAGAGACTCGGCTTGTAACCCCATCTGCGGTAATGAATTCGTCGCTAGTGAGCGCCTTCTTTACCGTGTCTGCATGAGTGCCGCCGATTCCTTGAATTGAAAATTGATTTTTATCATCAACCAGCAATATGGCGGCAAGTTCATATTTGAAATACTGCGCCACAAGTTCGGCGGTAATGGATGCCACCTCTTTTTTATCGTTCAAACCAATCACTTGTTGCACCACCTCATGGATCAAGCCCAGGCTGCGTGCCCTGCCTTCCGCCTCTTCACGCAGGCGTGTGTATTCGATCAGCCCTGCAAGATGACTGGCAATAACTACCATGAGATGTTCATCATATTGGTTGAACGCTTCCGCTTGTGAGCTTTCAACAATAAGCACACCGGTGACCTGTCCGCGATATTTCAATGGAACGATCAAGCCAGAGCGTGAGCCTTTATGCACCTCGATAAATCCGTCTTTGGTTGCATCTGTGATGCGGCGGACGCGACCTTCCTTAAGCACAGACTGCATCGAGTGCCCTGCAACCGAAACACTGATCACATTCAGCCTGCCTTCAAACATGCGATAGTCGCGCAATACTCTTCCATCACTGGAACGCAGGAAGAGCGCAATCAATTCAGTACTAAAAGCGCGCGCCAACAGGCCAAACATGCGGCGGGCGATCTGGTCCAAATTTTGAGCGGATGATACGGTGAGTACAAAATCGTTGAGCAGGGCCAGCCTACGCAAATGCGAGGTCATTTCAGAGAATGTGACCACCACTTCCACCGAAGGCGGAACACGGGCCGCCACCTCGCGCAACTGTCCGCGTTCGGTTGGCGAAAATTCCTTCTGACGCCAAAGCACCACGACCCCGATCAAACGCTGGCCGATCACCAAAGGCATGCAGATCCAAACATTCGTATTGGATTTTAACAAGCCATGCGGAAGGTTATCCCAATTGGGCTGTCCGCGAGCAATGACCACATCAGACAAAGAACGATTCACACGACGGAAAATAGGATTCTCATCAATAAGCAGTGACATCCCCTTGGCTTTGGATGCGTTCCACTCGGCTTGAATATCCAGCGATTCACCGCGCCGAATCGCGAGCCACGCACCCTGGCAGGGAACAGCCTGCACGAATGCGTCTAAGACCTTTTCGAGAGCAAGAGGCAAATTGAAAGCCAGGCCAGATTGCAGGTCCGGCAGGAACGGCTGGTTGAGGGAAGTCGAACGCCCAGCCAGCAGCGAAGCGGTCAACTTCCAAACCTTTTGAGCGGCAGCGGATTGCTCATCCGCACCTACTAAAATAATTTGCGAAGTGCCGCTGATCGGAAAGGCGAAAAACCTTTTAGTGGTCAGGTTACTGCTCGCTGGCGTGGCAGTGGAACGAGCATAGCCCCCACTAAGTGCGCCGCATAACCATGTATCCACAGACAGGGCGGACATGATTCCCATCAACTCATTCTGCGCGGGCTTGTTCAAATGATAGACCGAACGAAGCAGCCACGAACCTCCGACGCGCTCGGCAAGCACGGCCCAATCTGCCTCGGTAAGCTGCACCGCATCCTTGAGTTGAGTTTCAATGCCTGTTTCGTTTTGCATGGCTTTGGTGAATTATAACCCGCCCCCTGCTTGCCAGTGGGAAGTAGAAAGTGAAAAGTGATCAGTAATTGGCGATTGGTAATTGGCAGTACTGAATGTAAAAGTAAAAAGAGGCTTTCCAGAAGGAGAGCCTCTTTTTACTCAATAAGGATATGTTATGGACCAATATAGCTATTGCGGCGCGACTCGAAATTATCGAAAAGCATAGAGCCTGCGGTGCCAGCATCTATACCGGTAGTTGCACCCAGCCTTATTTCTCCAATCGTGTGTGTATCATTATCGACGCTGCCAATGGTTTCCATCAAAGCGCCGTCAATCCATAATGCAAGGAAACCATCGTTCGCACCAGGTGCGCTGGATGCCTGCCACTCCAACTCGATCCCATGCCAGCCATTACTGATGATGTATTTGCTGCTGGTGATATAGGCATAATTATCCTTCATAACCCGCGTACGCAGCTTGTACTGCCCATTCTCATAGATTAGCTCGACCCGCAAAATGGCATCGCTAGTTGCCAAATTGATACCATCGAAAATGTAGTGAGTAGCCCCGGATGACATCACCAAGGCATTGGAGTTGAAATAGAAGCGGGCACGATAATGGGTTTCATCAAGGGGTGAACTATCTATGACTCTCAAATTGTTTTGATCGTCGATCAGGGCTTGAAGCCCGTAATTGCCCTGATATGCAGATAAAGCCGATACGCTTAAATCGCTGCCATCGACGAGAGCGCTGCTCCAAGCAGATAAATCCCCGCCTTCAAAATCGTCCGCAAAGATCGGATCGCCGGGTTGTGGAGGTGGGTTTACGGCGGGACCATCTGGATCGAGACCGATATGACTGCCTTGATGGGTTTCAAATGCGTCGAGATAGATCGTGCCGCTCGCGCCATTTCCAATATCAATTACTCCCAATGATGTTTTAGATATGGAGCGAGAGTCGTTATCAATATTCTCGATGCTCTTCACCAGCATGTCATTGACCCATAGCTTAAGATAGCCATCATTTGTGCCTGGCGCGCTGGCTGCCTTCCACTCCACTTCTACAGCCTGCCATTCATTTGCGATCAATACTGGGGCGCTTTGCATCCACGAGTCGGCATCATCGTTACCGCAAAGCGCGAGCGTATAGTATTCGCCCTGCTGCTCGACGTAAAGACAGAAGACCCAGGAGGTGTTATCGCTGCCTGATAACAAATAGAAGCCTTGTTGGTTGGGAGTTGGATTGTAGGAAATTTGAACTGAGTTGGGATTGAAATAGAATCTGCTGCTGAAATGCTTTTCGTCATTGGGAGTGTGATCGTACAGAACGATCTCGGCACTGTCATCGACCACGGCTTGAACACCTAGATTCCCGACTGCAGCGGCTTGGGTGGTGATGGACAGGTCGCCGCCATCCGTCTCCGCCCGGAACCAGGCGGAGAAGTCCCCGCTCTCGAAACTGTCGGAGAAGATTAGGTCGGGAGGCGTATTTATCGTTTCCCATGCCTGGCTCATCGTTTGACCAACCAACCCCTGCATATTTATTTCTGCTCTCCCACTTTGGATGGTGGTTTTCAAATCATTGCTGGCAATCGCCTCTATACCCGAAAGGAAGTGTTCTACCGCATCCACCTCTGCCTGTGAGATTGATACACTATCCCCTTGGCCATCTACCAGGGCTTGCAGTTTTGGTTCCCAATAATGGAGCAAAGCCAGCCCCTCCTGGTCCAATTCCGGGTTTAACAGTAACAAGTTTCCTATTTCTGGACCATGTTGATAATAGAGATCAGTCAGTTGACTTCCTTTAGGAGTGAGGTTTAACAACTCATCCCGAACACGGTAGAAAAGTTGAGCATCCACCACTGTTTCCTGCAAGGAGCTGTTCACACCATTTGGGTTGAAGGATATTTCTACATCTTGCGAGCCTGGCTGAACCGACGCCTGAGCACAAGAGTTAAACCAACGTTCCCAACTATCATCACAGGTGTAGCCTGGCTTCAAAGCCTCGACTGCATCAATATCCGCCCCCGGTGTTCCCGAAGAATTGTTACTACCACCATTGTCTGTTATTTTTACATAACGGGCTTGTGGCAGATTTCCTCCAAGATCAAAAGTAGTGATGCCGCTGCCAGTCCCAAGGGAAACCCAGGATCCATCAGGGTTATTGCTCACATAGACAGTATATGCCTCATTTACCCCGTTGCACCCTGAGCTTACTTCATAAACCTTCAAATCTACCCCCGTTTGATCAAGGATTTCTTCACCCAATCCCATATCGACGACCACATATCCCCCTCCTCCTCCGAGTGACATAAAATTCCAATTGCTGCAACTTGGCACACCCACAACCATTGCAGGATTCTTCCACTGATTAGAATTTCCATTTGCCTGAAAATCAATGACACAATCCGCATAGGGATCATCACCTTGGGTTGGGTTGCATACTGGTTCAGGTGTGGGTGTGATCGTCGGCGGGACGGGTGTCACAGTGGGTGGTTCTATTGGCCCATTAACTTGGACAGGGATTCTTACATCGGGCCAACCCGCATCGGAAAACCAAGCGCCGCTGCTACGTCGCAAATCCAAATGCAGGGTATATGTTCCACCAGTAGATGGCGAAATTACAGAAATGGTAAGCGGGCTTTGTTGCGGTTGTAGACTTGGGAATTCTTGGCCTGCCGAAAGGCTGGGAAAGGGTTGGTCGACACCGGCAATTTGCCAATTGTTATCCCCCCAGTGATAGCCGATTTCCATATTGTTGGCGTTCCATGCAGTGGCGGATGTATTCTGTAGATAAATTTTGATGTCAGATTGCTGTCCGCCATCCAATATAGGCGTGACTCCAATGAGATTGTTAAAGTTGTCGTGCCATAGCAAATTCCAGCGGTCATCCGGCGCGACCTTGCCACTACTTGCATTGAGAATATCTATTCCGGTGTAATAATGAACAAGAATTTGGCGATAATCTGTCCACGTGACAGGCCAGGGTTGGTTGCCATCACCAGCACATTGATTGCCCTTCGACCAACGGAGAGTGCCTTTCTGGCTCATACCCCAACCACTATAATTTGTTACCGCGCCACAGGTTGTGCTGATGGGGTCTTGAATGATGCTCAAGTAATCTTTCGATGGTTCGTCCACACTTTGAATCGCGATATCGCTACCAAACTCCGCGTCAATGGCTTCTCCCTCGTTAATTGCAAGATGTTTTCCGAGAGTCGACGAGATTGCCGTAGAAATCATCTGTTTAACCCCTTCCGGATCGTTGGGATTTGTGAAGTGGTCGTATGCATCCGGAGAATACACTTGATAGTCTGTAGAATTATTTATTTGATTATCGTAATCGTACCCAAATGGATCATCATAAGTTTTATTTAATGCCGTCCAGGTTGCATAAGTACGTGCGGCAACTGCTTGAGCCTGTAATGCCGGAAGTGTGGGATCGTTATTTTGTACATCCATTTCGCGCGGGAGAACATTAGAAAGGTATGCGTTCTCAACGTCAATATAAATAGGGTTATTCATAGGTGGAAAGCTATAACCAAGCTCTGCACATCCAGGATCTGTATTACCGACAATACATAGGCTATCAGGGGATACCTTTGTGCCGTCGTCGTGCAACTTCAACACATGAAGCCATATATGGTCAAGATACGCATATGCCGGGGCTGAATCTGCTGATGGGTTCTCCATCAATGGCAGTGTTGCATCTGCCTGCACCTGTTGGAAGACAAACAAGGTGAGAAAGAAAATGACTAACAGCATATTTTTGCGTTTCATCATGCCCTCTATTACTGTTCACTTCTCTGAACGGCGATAAAACAAATTCGCTCATCTGCCGCCGTTGGACACCTTACTAACACTTTCAAGCCATCCGGTGACCAAGCAAGATTACCTTTTGAAGAAGCTGCGTAAAAAGTGTACATCGGCAGAATATCGTCACTCTGTCCGGATAAGAAGTCAACAAGATATAACCTACTATGATCGTCTTCAGTCTGATTTGTATTTTGATATGGTAAGAATCTTCCAATCGCTAATAGATGACGGTTATCTGGTGCCCAAACGATATCATCTACCAAGTGCTTACCTGCTACTTCCCGTGCTGTAACATCCACTCTATATACATTCCCTGTTTTTGTGTCCAACACGGCTAAATCACTTGAGCTAATTGGAAAGTGGTCATGCGTTCGAATAATGGCAAGATAGCGCCCGTCCGAACTCCAACGTGCTTTTGTCGCCCATCCACTCAAGTTTAACTCGCAAACCTGCCCGGTATCAGTATCCAAAATATATGTGTAACCATCCAGGCGGAAAATGCCATCGCCATATAAGAAAATTAGCGACGTGTTAGGTTGCCAAGCCATCTTATAAGATACCGGTACATTGCTTCTTCGTCCTTTGGCATAATCCCACTGAGTCGAATCAAAAGCGATAGACGGAATGTCCTTTAATGCACCATTCTTTTTGAATATTTTCTTATCTGACAGGTAAAGCATCTCGTCGCCACCCGGTTTGACGGCTATGGGAAATTGAGGTAGGTCGTCGGCGAGCCTTTGCGCAGTATTAGGGTCGCCATAACTCACCCACAGTTGGCGGGTAAACTTAAGCTTATTTACATTTTCTTCAAAACCCAGAAAATTCATAGCTGGATACACCACTGCATTCAATTCTTGCTGCCACGATGGAAGCTCTTCAATGTGATAGCGGATGGCATATACTTTTGACTCGCCCGTCTCGGGGTTGTACAACTCTATAGTTTGTTGGAGAAGTTTATCTTTTTCCCTGGTGTTGTTTAGGTCTTGTGTTATTAATACTTGCTGGTTGTCAGGCAGCCATTCGACAATATCATAAATGTTGTCGGGTTCGGTTAAAACTATCTTTGGTTCCGAAAAAGTGTACGCCTCCGGCGTTGACATCACAGTTGTTGTCTGCGCCAAAGGGAAAGTACATGCGGGTGGCTGTTTTGCCGTTGTTGCAGGCGAAGAGACAGATGGCGTCGTTTCTGGCAACAATGTTGGGACATCCGTTGCTGGAGCTGTAGTTTCTACGGCCAGCTTATCTGCTCCTGTTTTCATCGCAAAGAACAATGGAATGATCAGGATCAACCCGATGATTAACATAGTTTCAAACAAATTCCTTGCTTTTCGTGACTGCTTCATGGTTTACTCCTTTTCTTACGTTACATTATGGCAACTGCACTGAAAAGATACTGCAACAGGAAACTGTTTCGTCCCCACAAACCTCAGCCGTAGCCATAATAGAAGAGCAATGGCGATTCCAAGATGAAGGCAGTGCGGATTAACCCGAAGAGGAATCCGCGCTGTTTGGGGATATTACTGGATTTTGAAGGTGAAGTTTCTTTTGTTTCCATTTTCCACCAAGCTTCACTCCCTGCAGAAAGAGCATAGCAAATTCCTGATGAAATTACAAGTAGCTTAAAACCCTTGTCAAAAGTGATGCTTTTGTCAGAGGTAACAGGCTATCACACACACAATTTGTGTGACAGATTGTTCTGGACAATAGTAGTATTTCATCTCCCAGGCTTCAAAACAGGATGCAAAAGATAAGGGATGCAAAATAAGGGATTCAGAAAATTAGATCCTTCCTAATCTCTAATCTCCAGTCTCTGCTTCCCTACCGCTGGTAAAATAACATCCCTATGACTGACATTATCGTAATCGGCGGCGGGCTGTCCGGTAGTGAAGCCGCCTGGCAGATCGCGCAAAGCGGACTGAAAGTAAAACTTTATGAAATGCGCCCCACAAACCCAACCGGCGCACATCTCAGCGGCGACCTGGCTGAATTGGTTTGTTCCAATTCGCTTGGCTCGAACCTGCCTGACCGCGCTTCGGGAGTCTTGAAAAACGAACTCAGGCTCTTTAATTCGATGCTGCTGGAATGTGCCGAAGCATCGGCGCTTCCTGCGGGCGCGGCATTGGCGGTAGACCGCGAAGCCTTTGCCTGTAAAGTCACCGAGAGAATCCAGAAACACCCAAACATTGAAGTCGTGCGTGAAGAGATGAAGGAAATTCCTTCCACGCCTGTTGTTGTAGCAAGCGGGCCGTTGACATCTGAAAGCCTTTCAAAGTCTATTGCAAAGCTAAGCGGAGAAGAACATCTCTTTTTCTTTGATGCCATCGCGCCCATCGTCCGCGCAGAATCTATTAACATGGAAATCGCCTTTCGCGCCTCCCGTTATGACAAAGGCGATCAAGATGAAGGCGATTACATCAACTGTCCTTTTGCAAAAGAAGAATATTATGCTTTCGTCAACGCGCTGCAAGCCGCCGAACGAATTGAGTTGCATTCTTTTGAAGCAGCCATTCGCACTGGTGTGAAAGCAGGACAATTCTTCGAGGGTTGTTTACCTATCGAAATCATCGCCGAACGCGGAGAGGACTCGCTTGCCTTCGGCCCTATGCGGCCTGTTGGGCTAAGAGACCCGCGCACAGGTAGACGACCATATGCGGTTGTACAACTTCGGCAGGATAACCTTGCAGGAAGTCTATATAACCTGGTTGGCTTTCAAACCAACCTAAAATTTCCAGAACAAAGGCGGGTGCTGCGCATGATCCCCGGCTTGGAAAATGCAGAGTTCGAGCGTTATGGTCAGATGCACCGCAACACTTTTATTGCATCGCCCAAACTTCTGCGCCCCACACTTCAACACATTACTCGCGATGATCTTTTTTTCGCGGGCCAGATCACAGGTGTGGAAGGTTACATGGGCAACATTGCCACAGGCCTGCTGGCGGGCATCAATGCCGCACGTTTGTTAAAACAAAAATCGCTGCTTACACTTCCACAGGAGAGTATGCTCGGCACACTTTGTCATTACGTCACACATGCCAGCCTGAAAGATTTTCAACCCATGAAAGCAAACTTCGGTATTCTGCCGCCGCTCGAACTCATTTCCAAAATCGGAAAACGCGAACGTGGACAGGCCTACGCGGATCGCGCCGCAAGCTCACTTGAAAAATATCTTGAAGAGAATCAATGACCAGACGTGCTGCAGTTATCTACCTGACTTTGATCTTCGCTCTTCTGGCCGTGGTTGCGGCCTGGTACATCGCCTCATTCCTGACCATTGAATCTGATCCTGTTTCCTTTGAGGGTTCCCACGCTTATGCCGACGTGCAAACCCAGGTCGCTTTCGGGCCGCGAACGCCCGGGTCGCAGGGACATGCCCAGGTCCGCGAATGGATGCGCGCGGAATTGGAATCCGCTGGCTGGATGGTCGAAGTCCATGAAACGGAACGCATAGGGCATCCCATCTACAACATCATTGCAAAACGAAATGAGGATATGCCAGAGATCATTCTTGGCGCACACTATGACACCCGCTTCTATGCCGACCACGATCCCGACATCAACAAACAAACCGAGCCTGTGCCCGGGGCAAATGACGGTGCCTCTGGTGTGGCTGTTCTACTTGAATTAGCTCGAACTTTGCCCAAAGATACCGTTCCCATTTGGCTGGTCTTCTTTGATACCGAAGATAACGGCCGCATCGAAGGCTGGGATTGGATACTCGGCTCCCGCGCCTTTGTGGAGGAAATCTCCATCCAGCCTCGTGCCGTCGTCATTGTAGATATGATCGGCGATGCCGATCTGAATATTTATTTGGAAAAAAATTCCAATGTTGCCATCCGCACAGAAATTTGGGCGACGGCTGAAAGATTAGGACATGGCGAGGTTTTCATCAACGAAGAAAAACACAGCATGTTGGATGACCATACACCATTCCTTCAAGCAGGCATTCCAGCCGTAGACATTATCGATTTCGACTATGAATATTGGCACACTACTCAAGACACCGTTGATAAAGTCTCTGCGGAAAGTTTGCAAGCGGTTGGTGAAACATTATGGAACTGGATCGTGGAGCAATCTGCACAATGAAAGAGTATCCGCAGATTACGCAGATTTCATTTGAAAATCTGTAACATCGCTAAATCTGTGGATAAAACAATATGGTCAAAAGACTGAACTCGGCGTAAACTTATATCAATGACATTACAGGAGTCACTGCAAAAAATTCGCACCCCCTGGGTGGAACGCATCTCTCGCGAATTGGCGAGCGGCGAAGGTGTTCGCGTTGGTTTTACGGAACAACTTGAACGGTTTTTTGAATTGTTAGTGCAAACCGTCATGACCGGCGATACAGCCTGGCTTGACCCGATCCTGTATGACTGGGGGCGCTCTCCCACGGAAACAAATTTGGATGAGGGTGATTATTTCGTTTCATTCGTTGTCAGCCGAATGATGGCGCTCACTATAGAAGTCGCGCGAGAGAACCTGAACAAGAAGGATGCACTCGAACTGCTCGCCGCCGTCATCCCGATCCTCACCCACAGCTTGAGTGTCGTCGTCCGCTATGAAATGGAAACGCGTGTCGCGCACATCTCCAATGAGCTTGGCAAGACTCAGGAAAAATTGCAACAACTGGACCGCAACAAATCCAACTTCATTTCTGTAGCGGCGCACGAATTAAAAACACCGCTCACCCTGATCGAAGGCTACACCTCCATGATGGTGGATATTGCCCAGCAAGCCAAGCAGCGCCAAATGGACGATTTACTTAAAGGCGTCAACACAGGCATCACCCGCCTGCGGCATATCATCGATGACATGATCGACGTTTCATTGATCGATAATCACCTGCTGACCCTTAACTTTCAACCGTTGTGGATCAGCCATTTATTAACCCTTCTCAAGAATGAACTTCAGAAACCCACCGCCGAGCGCGGGCAGAATCTGGTCATCCACGATTTTGAAGGCAGTGACTTAATGATCTATGGCGACTCGGAACGTTTGTATCAAGCGCTGCATAATGTTGCATCCAATGCCATCAAATACACACCAGATAGAGGCACGATCACAATTAACGGACGCCTGCTGCCCGGTTTCGTAGAGATCATCATCTCTGACACAGGCATCGGCATTTCACCGGAACATCAGGCCACGATCTTTGAGAAGTTCGAGCAACTCGGAAAAACAGGCCTGCACTCAAGCGGCAAGACAAAATTTAAAGGCGGCGGACCCGGGCTCGGTCTCCCCATTACTCGCGGCATTATCGAAGCACACGGTGGTACGATATGGGTTGAATCCGAAGGTTATGACGAAGTAAAATTAAAAGGTTCGACCTTTCATGTCTTACTGCCTACGCGCACAGAACCTACGGACCCAAAGATGACCAAGTTCTTCGGGCCATTTCAACAAAAAACAGAATCGGAAGTAAACACCATTGGCAAAGAAAACCCCTCAACCAACAACAGCGCCGCGTGAACGCGCATTTCTCGTCGGCGTTGAAATTTACGGCAAAAAACAAATCCTTTCTCTTGAAGATTCACTCGCAGAACTGGCTCTGTTGGCAGATACTGCCGGCGTAGATGTGGTCGGTGAGTTAACGCAAAAATTGCAACGTCCGCATGTTGAAACATATATCGGCCCCGGTAAAGTGGCGGAACTAAAAGCATTCGCCGAGGAAACCCTGGCCGATGTGGTTATCTTCGACGATGAACTCTCCCCACGCCATCAACGTGAATTGGAAAAGGCCCTCGGCTTAACCATCCGCGTGATTGACCGCACCGCGCTCATCCTCGATATCTTCGCACAACATGCTCATACCAGCGAGGGTATGTTGCAAGTGGAACTCGCCCAGTACGAATACAACCTTCCGCGCCTCACCCGCGCCTGGACCCATCTTGAAAGACAAGCTGGCGGCGGCGGTGGACGCGCCGGCTCCACTGGAGGCGTTGGCTTGCGCGGCCCCGGCGAAACACAGCTTGAGGTTGACCGCCGCGCGATCCGCACGCGGATTTCACACATCAAAAAAGAACTCGAAAAGGTAGAAGCTCACCGTATGAGATACCGCGCACAACGTAAACGCTCGCGCATCCCTACAGTTGCGTTTGTCGGTTATACCAATGCTGGTAAATCCACTTTGCTCAATCGGCTCGCAAAATCTGAAGTCTATGTAGCGGATCAATTATTTGCCACACTAGACCCAACTACCCGCCGCGTGCAATTACCCGGTGACGATCTGGCATTGTTCACAGATACAGTCGGCTTCATTCAAAAATTGCCCACTTCGCTGATTGCCGCATTCCACGCCACCCTGGAAGAAATTGCAGAAGCTGATCTGCTCCTGCATGTTGTGGATATTTCCCACCCAAATGCGCTTGGTCAATTCCAGGCTGTGCAGGAGACATTGGAAGAAATAGACGCAAACCACATTCCCATGGTCACTGCACTAAACAAAGCGGATCTCTTAAATCATCCAGAAAATGCGCGCGAAATATTGGAAAACTTTCCAAAAGCAGTTGCTATATCTGCCCTGGATGGCACCGGCATAACGGGGCTGCTTTATCTTATCCATGAAGAATTATTTGAGGCATATACATTCATTCATGTCAGGCTCCCATATAAGGAAGGTGCGTTGATTTCTCTCTTCCATGAACTCGGGCTGGTGGATCGCGTGGAACATGAACGCGGTGGCGTAGTCATGCATGGACGAATCCCCGGCAGGCTTTTGGCACAATATTCCCCCTGGCTGGTGAAACCAAAGCAAGCTGAAAATACGCTCGAAGATCTCGAAGAAAGCGACATGGAGGAAGTATGATCTCAAAATTATTAGACCGTTTATCGGAATTTCTTGCACACCGCAAAGGTCTGCTCCCCATCCTGGGTCTCTTTCTGATCATTTGCAATCTAATCGTTCAATTTGTCTTTCCCGGCAGCATACTCTCCACCACTAACCTGCTCCTGCACATTGGTTTGATCATTGCCATATTCGGCCTGATGCTGTCATGGGCCTTATGATAGTCACTCCAGGGTCAACTTTAATTTAACTCACAGATGTCTTCACCAATCACGGGTAAATCTCTTCTCAACCAGTATCATGTTGAAGAATTTATTACGCTTACGCCGCTTGGTGAACTCTATCGCGCTACAGATGAACGAAGCAACAAGCCACTTGCGCTCACGCTTCTCGCACAAACAATTTCTGAAAATCCCGATGCAATCAAGGAGCTTGAGGCCAAAGCCGCCAAGCTTCAAAATATATCGCATCCAAACCTGGCTAAATACCTGGATTTACACCAAACTCCCACGCTCGCATTTCTACTCGAAGAATGGGTAGACGGCCCATCCCTGCGCAACATCCTTGATAAAACACCCGTCAGCGTAAACGAAGCTCTTACATATACAAAAGCCATTTGCCATGCGCTTGATGCGCTTCACACACGCAATTATTTACACCTAAACCTTGTACCTGAATTAATTCATATCAACCAGCGAGGCGAGATCATCGTGGGCGGAATTGCGAACGCCTACCCCAACGGCACAAAGGATGTTCGCAGCCTCAGCAAATATCCACAGACATACACATCCCCGGAACAACTCAACGGCCTGCGGCTCGATACTGCAAATGACGCTTATGCGCTTGCGGTCATTCTTTACGAGCTTATCACAGGTGCATGGATCAATGGAAAGCACGCGCCTAAAACAAATGAAACCATTCGCAAAACCCATCTTGAAGGCTCACCCCCCGCACCCATTTCGCTAAATAAAGGAATCCCCGATCATTTTTCACGGATGATCCTTTGGGCGCTTCGAAAAAATCCCAGCGACAGACTCAAGACCACCACCGAATTGCTTTCATCGCTGGCGCTTGCGGCTCGTGTTGCTGTGGATGAAATTCCGCTTCAAATCAAGCCGACAAATGCTCCTGTTACCTCGGCTATTCTTGGCGAATGGCAGTTCCTACCACCCCCCAAAGTAAACATCCTCAGCCAGGATACCCCGCCCTTGGAGGACAGGCTTGCCTCATTGACTGCGCCAAAAAAGAAAAGCTCGCGCATCGGCATCGTTCCGTTCATTTTACTATTTGTCATTGCTGGTTTTTTTTCCCTATTTTGGTTTGTGCGACCGGCTGAAGTCATCATCGCTACGCCGGTGCAATTCACAGCCTTCGCATCAGACTACACTCCCCCACCCACCTTCACTCCCATCCCCAAACCAACAGACCCACATGGCGGGCGGATTGCTTTCACCTGCACTCGCGGCGATTTCAACCAACTCTGCATGATTAACCGCGACGGCAGTGGACTCTCCCAACTGACTGACATGGAAGCCAGTAATTATTACCCCGTCTTCACACCGGATGGCAGATCGCTGTTGTTTTCATCCAACCGCAATGGCTCCTTTGATCTTTATCTTTTATTATTTAGCCAAAAAGAATTATTTCAAATTACTGAAAATGTGGGCAATGTTGTTTCACCTGATTATTCCCCGGATGGCCGCAGGATCGTTTTTGCAAACCGCGCATCAGACGGACCAACATCGATCTGGATGGTGAATGCAGATGGGCTAAATCCACACCTGGTTTATGCAGGATCAGACACCATCGTGGCAACCGCCTGGTCGCCTGACGGGGAAAAGATTGCTTATGCCATGTCTATTGGAATTCCACAAGAATATGAAATCTTCATCATGGATACGGATGGCAGAAATCACATCCGCATATCCGAGGGACTACAAGGGATTGGAGGCAGTATCGATTGGTCGCCTGATAGTAAGAATCTGCTGATTTACGCGGGCTCATTTGGGGATAAGGATATATTCAAAATTGATGCCAGTACGGGAGATTATGTTCAACTCACCGACGGCGGCAATAATGCAGGTGCATCCTATTCACCTGATGGTCTTTATATCGTATTTAATTCCCTGCGCAATGACGACCAGGCTGACCTATACATCATGCGCGCGGATGGCACGAATCAAGTGCAACTAACCAACGACCCTGAACCAGACTGGGGGCCACAGTGGATCGAATAACTTCAAGTCAATGACCATGCCGATTGAGCAGAATCAATTTTCGGTGGAGTGTGAGGCGTTTTTTATCTCGTCAAATTTGCGCTAACGTTTTTGCAGTCTGATTGGCTTTGCAAATGTTTTTATGAATTGCAAAGGGGGTTTCATTAACTAATCCTTAACAAAAATAAAATAATTTACACGGCTCAAAACCTTTACAGGCCGAATATTTAATGTATTATTGAAAAATCAATGGCGTTTTTCCCGGCTCGACCACCGGGGAGGGCGCTGTTCATCTTTAATCCACATATTGAAAGGAAGTTATATGAATGTCCAAGCAACCAAGTTCCTATCTGTCTTCTAAGTTGGAAGGCCGCCCGAAAGCCAATGGCAGTGGAAACGGCATCTACGCATTACAGCCCATTCAAAAGGGTGATCTCGTTGCCGTTTTCGGGGGCGTCGTGTATGAATGGGACGCCTTTATTCACCTTCCAGACCGTGAGCGCAGTTTGTGCATCCAGGTAGAAGACCGTCATTTCCTGGTGCCGCGCCCCATTGGCGAAGGAGATTATGTCAATCATTCCTGCAATCCGAATGCAGGTCTTTCGGGTCAGATCGGACTCGTTGCAATGCGCGACATTAAAATTGGCGAGGAAGTTTGTTTTGATTATGCCATGTGCGATACCATGCCCTACGATGAATTTGAGTGTGGCTGTGGAAGCTCCAATTGCCGTAAGTATGTAAGCGGCAATGATTGGCAACGGCCAGAGCTTCAAAAACGATATGCAGGCTTTTTCTCGCCGCACGTTCAACGTAAGATCGATGTGCTGCGCGCAGAGAAACGCGCGTTTGAGCGCGGGATACAAAAAGCACCCAAGTTCACCGCGCCCATCACCCCCGCCTACGAATAAAACCAAAACGGCCCTGCAATTTCTTGCAGGGCCGTTCTTTTTCACATTGCGCCATGCCATCGGAAGGGTATGGAGTTTTGATGTTAGCAATGAAACGATGATATCCCAGTCGATATGTTGATATATAATGTAATCATTAATTCTGCATTCCCAAATGCCAAAAGCAACCCTTGACTTTTTTATTCCAGAAGATAGAAGGCAGGCACTGTTAAAGGGGGAGACGCTGCCAACACGTTCGCGCGGGGCGGTATTATTTGCAGATTTATCCGGGTTCACAAAACTTACCGGGGAGCTTTCCACTCAACTTGGTCCTCAACGCGGGGCGGAGGAATTGACGCGTCAGCTTGATCCCATCTACACAGAATTAATTGGGGCAGTCCACAATTATGGCGGAAGTGTGGTGGATATCACCGGCGATGGGCTGACCTGCTGGTTTGATCAAGATCGCGGAGAGTGTGCTGCATCCTGCGCTGTGGTGATGCAAAGAATTATGAAACAATATGAGATGATCAAGATCTCCTCTTTGTCTTCATTCTCGCTTGGGATCAAGATCGCCATTTCAGTTGGGCCCGTGCAAAGATTCCTGGTCGGTGACCCAAATATTCAGCTTCTGGAAGCCCTGGCAGGGCAGGAACTTCTGCGTGTGGTGAAAGCACAGGAATTGATCCAACGCGGAGAAATTGCAATATACGAGGAAGTCTTTGAGGAAATTAAAGATAAAGTTGAAAGTTTCTCATGGAGGCAGGTTGAGGGCGGAGAACGAATTGCCGTTTTTGAAAATCTGACTGAACTGGCAGAGCCTCATCCGTGGCCACTTGTTTCAAATTTGGATATCGAGATAGCAAAGAAATGGGTCTTTAGACCTATTTACGAACGAATTTCAGAGGGAGAAATTGAATTCCTGACGGAACTGAGGCTGGCCGTGCCCATGTTCTTAAAGTTCAGCGGCATTGATTACGACCAGGATGAAATGGCCGGGAAAAAACTGGATCAATTCGTTCAATGTGTCCAGGGTATTTTGGCGAGGTATGAAGGGTATCTTTGCGATTTAACCATCGGCGATAAGGGCAGTAATTTGTATATTGTCTTTGGTGCACCCATTGCCCATGAAGATAGTATCGACCGGGCGCTTGCGGCGGCTTTGCGAATTAAGTCCGAAGTTCTTGAGCTCGGATTCATCGAAGAAATTCAAATTGGGTTGACGCATGGCCCAGTTTGGGCTGGGGCGCATGGCGGCCAAACGGCGCGGACGTACAGCGCCATTGGAGGCGAAGTCAACCTGGCGGCCAGATTAATGAACCATGCAAAGGCGGGGCAAATTCTGGTTTCGCCGCATGTGGCAGAGCTTGCTTCAAATTATTCCTTCCTGCCGCTGGCTCCCATAGAATTCAAAGGCATTGAAAAGCCAATGTCCCCTTCGCTGCTGACGGGCAAGTTAAAGACGCAGATCGAGTCCGCTCCAAAGAATATCATCCTGGGACGAGAGCAGGAGCGAAAGATACTCAGCCAGAAGTTGTTGGATGTACTTAATTTAATCGAAGCACCTGGAACGATAATTATCGAAGGTGAAGCTGGGATCGGAAAATCCCGATTATTATCCTTTTTCTCTGAACAAGCCCTGGCGAATGAAATTCGAGTGTTATCCGGGCAGGCAGACCCGGTTGAGATGACTACGCAGTATTTTGCGATCAAGTCCATATTGGAAGCGTTGTTGGAAATTTCCGAGCTTGACGATCAGCAATCCATTCAAAGGAAGGTTCTATCCGCGCTTCAGGATGATCAATTTCTAATGAGTCGTGCTCCGCTGTTAAATGACATACTCCCCGTGCATTGGGATGATAATGAACTGACCAGCCAGATGAAGGGAGAGGCCAGAGCAACCAGCACCCGTGAGGTACTTTTGCGTATTCTGCAAAACTCACTAGCTCAAAGCCGCAATGCAATCCCCTCCGTTATTTTGTTCGATGACGCACAGTGGCTGGATGCGGCTACATGGACACTGATCGGATATATCAACCGCGAGTTGACATCTGTATTGCTGGTCATTGCCACGCGCCCCATCACAGAGAATGAAACCTCTGCACAGATTGTGGATGAATTCAGCCGCATCATCTCCAACCCAAACACGCAGCACTTCCAACTTACCAACCTCTCTCCTAAAGATACAACAGAACTCGTCTCGCGCAAGCTTGGCGTCAAGCACATTCCTGACTCAGTGCTTGAATTCATACAGGCGAGGGCGCAGGGGAATCCATTCTTTTCGGAGGAAATCGCGTATGCCTTGCGCGATTCAAAGATCATCAACATTCAAAACGACAGAGCCATGATCGAGCATACTGCCGAGGAGTTGGCAAGGATCGATTTCCCGGAAACAGTTCAAGGCGTGATCACGAGGCGCATTGACCGCCTGCCCGCGCCTCATCAATTGACCTTGAAGGTGGCCAGCGTCATTGGCCGAATCTTCATCCTGAACATGCTCAGCAATATACACCCCGCAAAAGTCGACAAGCCCACACTGACGGAGTATCTGCAAAATCTTACCCAGCTTGGAATCACCGACCTGGAATCATTGGATCCCGAACTCTCCTACCTGTTCAAACATGTTATTTTTCAGGAGGTGGTGTACAACCTCTTGACCTTCAGCCAGCGTAAGCAGCTTCATTGCGCCATCGCCGAATGGTATGAAACAAATTATGTGGATGATCTTCAGCCGCATTATGCGCGCCTTGCGCATCACTGGCTGAAAGGTGAAGTAAACGATAAAGCCATTTATTATCTCGAAAAAGCTGCTGAACAATCGTTGAAACATTATTCAAACGAAGATGTCATCCACTTCATTGATATGGCTTTGGAACTGGATAAGACGGAGCCAGGAAATGATCTACCAGCAAAAACTCTGCAACATGCGCGTTGGGAGCGAATACTGGGCAGCGCATTTTTCAAGCTTGGCAAATTGAATGAAGCGGAAGAGCACCTATCCCAGGCGTTGAAACTACTTGGCAACCCTCTTCCAAAAAATGGATTCACCACCATTCTTTTCTTATTGAAAGAATTAGGCGTGCAAATCCTAAATCGCCAAATCCCCGGCAGATTGGCAGGGAAGTTACCCGACAGCCAGCGCAAAATTGAAGAGGAATTGGCACGTAACGAAATCGAAAATATTTTTTATTATGCCCAAAACACTACGCTGCTGGCCTGGAGTATGCTCCGCAGGTTGAATTTGGCAGAGCGTGTTGGTATGCCTGACCTGATAACCGAGGGATATGGAAACCTGCAAATGATCTCCGGGCTGGCAAAGCTGGATAAGGTGTATCAAACCTATAAAAAGCTTGGGCAAAACATGCTTGCAAAAACCAATAACGTCCCGGGGCAAATCTACATTATGCTGCGTGAAGGGGTTGTGCGATTTATGCAATGTGATTGGGACAATGCATATGAGAATTTAGAGGGCGGCATCCAATTGGCAGACCGGCTCGGAGATATGCGCAGTTGGTCTGAGTTGACCGCTTCCCTCGCAACGAGCCTGCAATTACAAGGTCAATTTGAAAAGAGTTTGGAGCGGTGGCAGGGGCAATATCAAAGGGCGTCGCGGTCTGACAGCCCGCAAAACCAGGCATGGGGACTATATGGAATGGGATATAACTTGTTGATGCTGGGAAGCATCAACGAAGCCATTCAATTTCTGGAAGATAGTATCAATGTCCCGATGAAAAAGGCGGACGATAAGATTCTCAACACATCCCGTTTCGGCGCATTAAGTCTGGCATATCAGCGCGCTGGCAATGACGAACTTGCGCTACAAAACATATTTGTGCATCAACATCATGCGCCAGGTAAGCCCGGCCTTTCCAGCAGTATGCAGGAATATGGCCCGGTATTGGACGCCATAATCGGCGTGTGGCAAAGCATTCAAACCGGTCAATTTCAACCTGACAACGAGGAGCGAGAAGGAATTCAGCAATTATTTCACAGGATCCCTGTCTTCACGAAAGCGCTGAGACAGTTGACCATTAATAAGGCAAAATGCCATCTCTACAATGGCATTTACAATCGACTGATCGGGAGAAAGTCAAAAGCCGAAACGGAGTTTACAAAATGTATCGGGCTGGCCGAGCGCCATCACCAGCCTTACGACTTGGGGCGGGGTTATTATGAGTTGAGTTTGATATCGGAAATGCAGGAAAGCAGGGAATATTTGCTGCGGGCGCAAAATATATTCGATGAATTAAAGACTCCGTACGAGCTGGAGCAGGTGAATATCGCTCTTACGAAACGTGGCAAGACGTAAGCATCAGAGTCTGTTTCTGAAAGCCTTTACCGCAGAGGACACGGAGTCCACACATCGTCCCGATGTACTTTCGGGAGAGTTTTTTAAGCGTTTTTCTCCGTGCTCTTTGTGGTCTCTGTGGTAGTGCCTTTCTTACCAGCGCGTGAAGGGATTAATTCCCAACTCAAGTGACTTCTTATAGACCATCACTGCATAAATGATATTCACGAACACTGTCAGCCCAAACAGGACATTCAAAAAAGGCGTGACTTCGTTCAAGATGGCAATAAAAACATAGGCCGCGATATTTCCCAGCATCATAGCCATCGCGATGATAAAGGATTGGCCTTCAAGGCTATTCCGTTCCGTTAGCATATGGATGAATAAAATACCCATGGCAAAGGTGAGGATGTATGCGGAATAAGAGCCGCCCGAATCCCCGGGCAGGAAGAGGGGAACCTGGCCATTCACGGCTAATTTATGAACGTTAGGAAAACCGACCTCGGTAATAAACGTGTACTGGATCAAGAAGGAGGAGATCAAACCGAAAACGAGTATCTGATAGAAGTACTTTTTGATAAAGGGATTTGAGAATTTACCCCGCCCAAAGCGGATGATGGTGTACACAATACCTGCGTCAAAGAACATAGTCAGAAAATTTGCAATTTGCAAAGGTCGCTCGGGGCAGGTATCCCAAACAACCGGGCAGGGGCTTGCCAGATCCAAGCCGAAGATCCATTCCCAGGGCCAATTCCCCAACATGGCGACAATCGGCATTCCATAGGAATGGTCTAACATCCCACGGCGGATGATCAGAATGTAAGCCGGTATCCAAAAGACAGCCAAAAATCCATAGGTAACATATAACCAAAAATCGCGATTTTCCATGTTGAATTTCTCCTTGATAAATTTACCTGCGTTTTGACAAACGCCAGTTCTGCCTCAGATAATCGGGGATCTGAAAATACGACTCACCGCCCTCCTCATAAAGAACGACACGGTCAATTAAGATCCAGGTCAAATAACGGACAAATCGCTGGGCCTTGGGGAATCTATGTTTAATTTTTTCAATAAAGTCGAAAAAAGCTATCTGCGTTTTAAGAACAATCAGCGTCCAGTTATATGGACCGCTTTCAATAATGTCTGCAACCTTGTCACCCGAAAGATAGCGGATGGCTGTGCCAGAAAACCCATGCATGATGCGCGGCATGAACCCTTGAATAAATTTAATCAAATCCTTTGCCAGGAGTTTCCCAGAGTCGCTCTTTCCTCTTTGGCGGTCAATGATGGTTTCAGCCAGGATAAAAGAATCAGAAACTGAATCAGGCATCAGGTCGTCACGAACGCCGATGATATGACCAACGACCATCCAGCAATGCAGATAAGCGTCCGCATCCTCTGGAGAAAGAACAATCTTCGAGCGGCGCAACCCGCGCATGACACCCGCAGAGAAATCCATCAACGTGCCGGCCATATCCTCCTGATTGATCGGCAAGCCCCAGGCTGGATCCCACTCCTTCGCCCACTGATCTTTGTGAGCGATGTAATATCGGATGGAAGCGTGGAGCAGACGTATCTTCTGCGCGCTTCGGACTCCCCTGCCGCCTGCTCCCAACCCTCCGGCCTGCATCACGTCCATAATGAATTGTGCCGTGCGAAAGATGCGACGATGAACATGGCGTGTTAGCTCCGCAGTAATGGAAAGAACGTGTGAGCCTTTTTTGGTGGCATAGGCGTATGGCAAAGACACGAAGAAAAGCATCATGATCATTTCGGGGCCATACAGATCGAAAACCCGTTCACCGCGGACAATCTTCTCCCTATTCGCCCATTCCGGAAGAACCTGTGTCTTCTCAAAATAGTCGTGGACAATCTTCGGCATAGCCTCCGGCAATGTATCTCGATTGTTGACCAGATGCCTGATCATTTTATTAAACTCATCCAGCCCACCAGACTCGATGACTGACTTAACCACTTCATCAGCCAGCGGATCGGCCACCCCACGCATTTCATCCAAAAACTCGTTTGTCCAACGCTTTGAGGTCATCGTTTAATCGTCTCCTGATTTAACAAACACCAAATTCAGAAAAGTGTTCTGGGAAAACAAGTCCGATTTTCCTTTTGTGCTTACCCATCACAACTACTGTGCCCAAATAAGAAAAGTCCGAGTTCATGAACTCGGACTTTCATAAATCATAAATATCTAAAAATAGCCAAAAGCTAGCCTATAAAACTGGAAGAGCTATAAAATTATGGCAAATTTTCACAAGCCACACGGTCATTGTCTTGGTCAAGTTTATGAATGTCACCAACGCCTCGTGATACACAATAATTGAAACATGCCTGCGCTGAACTCTGGAAAGAAAATGTGTCGCAGTTGTAAATATCACCACGACAAGAGCATACTCCCCCTCCACTATTATTATTGTTGTTTTGAGTAGGCAGGACGAAAGGTGTCCATGTCGGCTCTAATGTAAATGTAGCGACAAGGTCAACAGGTGGTAGCATGGTCGGAGTACCAACGTAGATAAGCTGGGTTACTGTTGACGCTGGTGTTATCAGCGACAATTGAGTAGAAGCCATCGTCTGTGTCTGCGCAGCGTTTGCCGTGCTTTTGATAATGAGCATAAGATCAGCTTCAGTGGTAGGCGTGGCTATTCCTCCACCACTTGACGCTGCCGCCAATAAAATCCCGCAAACTACGCACAAGCTAACGGTAATAGCCAGTACATAATTTACAAAAACAGCTTTCTTTTTTGGCGGGCGGTCAATTACCGCGTCTGAATTGGTTTTATCATTCATTATCTTTTCATGCTGAAAATGTCTCTCGTAATCATCATTATTATATCTTTTTAGCTTACTATTTTCTATCCTATGTCGCGTGTCATTTATTACCCTGGGTGTCGTGAAAGCACAGACTTCCGAGTTTTTGAAAAACTCAGAAGTCTACCTGCCTACACTTTCGGCCCTGCGTCTATCACTTCCTGCGGGGTGCCGTCTGTAAATTTACCAAAATTCTGTTTGAAACGCATGGCAAGGTCTTTGTAACGCCTGTCATACTCCTTCTTATCGCCCCATGAGGAGGATGGAGCTAAAACTTCATCAGGCACATTCGGGCAGGTGTTGGGGACTTCAAACCCGAAAATTGGATCCTTCGTATACTTCACATCGGTAAGGTTTCCATTCAGCGCTGCGTTAAGTAATGCACGTGTGTGTTTAATTGAAATACGCTTACCTACTCCGTAAGGCCCGCCCACCCAGCCTGTGTTGACCAGCCAACAAGTTACACCGTATCGTTCTATTTTACGCTTGAGCAATTCAGCATATTTATATGGATGATGCACCATAAACGGTCCGCCAAAACATGCGCTGAAGGTGATCTCCGGTTCCTTGCCCAGCCCTACTTCGGTGCCTGCGATCTTGGAGGTGTAACCAGAGATGAATTGATATAGAGCCTGGTTTGGCGTCAGCCTTGCTATGGGAGGCATGACTCCGCTCGCATCGCAGGTCAACAGAATCACATTCTTGGGATGACCCGACTTCTTCTCAGGCACAGCATTTGCAATGAACTCCAATGGGTATGAAGCGCGCGTATTTTCTGTGAGCGTGTCATCATCCAGGTCGATCAAGCGAGTGATCGGGTCGAAAGGAACGTTTTCCAGAATCGTGCCGAAGCGCTTGGTAGTTGCGAAAATTTCAGGCTCGGCAGATTCTGAAAGACCGATGACCTTTGCGTAGCATCCGCCTTCAAAGTTGAAAACGCCATTGTCGCTCCAACCATGCTCATCGTCACCGATGAGGCGGCGCGTAGGGTCAGCCGAAAGCGTGGTCTTGCCTGTTCCGCTTAATCCAAAGAACAAAGCCACATCGTCTGCATTTTCGGGATTCACATTTGCCGAGCAATGCATCGATAAAACACCTTCTAGTGGCAAAAGATAATTCAGGATAGTGAATACCGATTTCTTGATTTCACCTGCATAAGCCGTATTGCCAATGATGGCAAGTTTCTTTTCAAACGATAGACAGATGAATGTATCGCTATTCGTGCCATCCACTGCGGGCGCGCCTTTGAACGAAGGCATGGCAAGGATCGTAAACTCGGGTACGAAGCGTTTATATTCTTCCAGCGATTGCGGCAGGACGAACATGTTGCGCACGAAATGGCTATGCCACGCAAGCTCGGTCACAATGCGGACTGGCAGACGATAGGCTTCATCGGCGCCACCATACACATCCTGGACAAATACATCGCGACCCTGCAAGAAGCCAAGCATACGATCATACAGGACCTCGAACTTGTCTGCTGCAAACGGACGGTTGTACACGCCCCACCAGATATTCCCCTCCGAGTCAGCTTCGCGGACAACGAACTTATCGTTTGCGCTGCGGGCAGTATGCTTACCTGTATTCGCTACAAAGGGCCCACCTGAAACCAACGCGCCTTCATTCCGAAAAATGGCTTCTTCCACCAATGATTCGGTTGTGAGATTCCAATATGCCAAACGCAAATTGCCCACGCCCTGGTTGGAAAGGTTGTAATCCGCTTTGCGAGTCTGCGCTATGGATTCGGCAGGGGTTTTGATGTTCAATAAATTGTTCATATCTCTCTTCCTACATCCAATCGCGGATCATTTTCTTGTCGCCGATATAAATTTCATTGGGCGAGGTAGTATCGAGCGCCCATTTGATTCGTTCAATGCCTTCGGTAATATCTTTTACCGAACCTGCAAACGAAATACGGATGTGACCTTCCATGCCAAATTCCTTGCCTGGTACAGTGACCACCAGTGCTTTCTTCAAGAGAAATTTTGACAACTCGACTGAATTGCCATTAAATGCCCGCAAATCAGGCAGGGCGTAGAATGTTCCTTTCGGCTCGATCAGGCGCGCGCCATTAAATGTTTTCATCTCCTGCAAAACTACATCTCGATTATTTTGGATCTGCAAACGCAAGGCTTCCACAACCGATTGCAAGCCGTTCAACGCACCTTCTGCCGCAGCCTGAGCAATCGGCGAAACACAAGAAGTCGTTTGCGCAAGAACGTTTGTCATCACTTTTACCAATTGGCGCGGGGCGACCACCCAACCGATTCGAAAACCCGTCATGCCGTACAGTTTGGCAACACCATTTACGACGATGATGTGTGAATCTTCAATATCTCTGGATGTAAATGAATATGCGGGCGGAGCGACGTTCCTATCAAAAGTCAGTTTGTGATAGATGTCGTCGCAGATCATGTAAATGCCTTTGCGCTCGCAAAACTCCACGATCTTTTCGATCAACTCAGGCGGATAAACAGCACCCGATGGATTATTTGGGCTGTTGACAATGATCGCGCGCGTAGAGGATGTCACCGCGCGTTCTATATCTTCAAAGCGCGGGGTGAATGTCCCATCTTCTGGCGTGACGATCACAGGAATCCCCAGGCACATTTTGATCATCTCAGGATACGAAACCCAATAGGGTGCAATGACGATCACTTCATCCTGCGGATTCAAAATGGAATAAAAAATATTATAGAGTGATTGCTTCGCCCCATTGGTAACAATCACATTTTCGGGTGCAGCGAGGCGGTTGTAATTTTCTTCCGTATAGCGGATGACCGCCTTCTTCATGGAAGGCAAACCATCGGGCGGAGTATATTTCACCTCCCCACTGGTTAACTTCGCACCTGAAGAAAGAACCGCGGCAATGGGAGTTTTATTTTTCGGTTCGCCGATCCCCAGATTGATGACTGCTTCGCCGCGCTCACGCAACAATCGCGCTTCTTCATTCAACGCAAAAGTTGGAGATTCGGCGATTTCACTTGCAAGTTTGCTTAATTTCATGAAATCTCCTTGATACAAAAACTTCGGAAGTCTGCCCTAGCATTCCTACAAAAGACTTCCGAAGTCTGATATATAAACAAAAATCTGGTCAGGCAGTCATGCCGACCAGATGCACTCGCACAACCGCAGAGAAAGCGGCGCTGACAATTGAATTGCCAGGCAAGGCGTTCATGCGGTCATTATACTCTACAGGTACGAGCAGGCGTCCTGAACAAAATAATCATTTCGTTGCATAAATGTAACCAATGTAAGGCAATTTTTTATTGGCACGTAAATAAGTTTGGCTCTACATCCACGGCTTGATTCCATAGCTTTTCAAACTCCTGCAAGTACAAGGCTGCAATTTCGGCATTATCCAAAATGACCACATTCTCTTCATTTGACTCATCTGCATTGGATGAAAAATTCAGCGAGCCTGTTACCACGGTGCTGTTATCCACGATGATCAACTTGTTGTGTAAGAAACCGCTATTACCATCCTGCCGCGCGGGCACACCTGCGCACCAAAACGTCCGCAGTTCCGAGCTTGGGCTGGTGCTGCCAAAGGTCTCGAACACACCTTTCACATCCACACCTGCTTTCGCGCGGTCTATCATCACCTGCGCCAGTGGATAATCAGTAAAACTAAATGCAAGAAAACGGATGCTCACCTGCGCATCCTTCACCAACGCAATCAGGTTGCTCACAATCTTATCTTCGGGTGAGAACAATACCTGAACGGGCGTAGTATCTAAAATTGCCCATTGATTGTTTGCCGTAGACGGCGCACGTGGGCCGAACTGCCCATTCCACAGCTCCTGAAATTCGCGTTCATATGCATACGCAATTTCAGGAGAGTGGATCACGATCACATTATTATTTTGTTTGAAGATCCCGTTGACTGTGATGTTCGTGGAGCCGGTCCATGCGATTTTCTGATCGAATATCCAAAACTTGTTGTGCATCAAAGCAGAACGCGCATCATCCTTAACCTCGATGCCTGCCGCTATTAGCAATGAAAATTGTCCTCGCCCGGGCTCAGTGTCGGACTCTATGCCGTGTTCATCATCGGTGACCCATTTCACATCCACGCCGCGGTTCTTGGCTGCAATCAGCGCATCCGCAACCGGCGTGAGGTTGAATTCAAAGGACGCAATGTGAATGCTGACCTGCGCCTGGTCAATCAATTGAATTAATTCTCCCTCGATTGAACCAGCGAGGATATTCTCGTTGTTAATAGTCAATGGATCAGTGAAGTACACGTCCCACCATTTATCAACCGGGGCAAGGGTCGGCGTTTCGGTAATTGTTACCAATGGGTCAATAACAACCTGCGCATCCGTAACTGGTGGAAGGATATTGGGCGTATCCGTAACAGGGACAATAAACGGCGGAGGGGTCTCTGACTCAAAAAAAGGAATTTGAGTG
This sequence comes from Candidatus Villigracilis sp., assembly GCF_057083605.1. Classification (NCBI taxonomy): domain Bacteria; kingdom Bacillati; phylum Chloroflexota; class Anaerolineae; order Anaerolineales; family Candidatus Villigracilaceae; genus Candidatus Villigracilis; species Candidatus Villigracilis sp. The sequence goes on from NZ_JBXMTI010000062.1 coordinate 71,179, forward strand.
AGTGCCGCCGGGACATCCAGCGGCTCACAGGCGGTTATAAAAATAGATAGTAGTAGAATTGAAATTAAGAGTTTCTTCATTGATTTATTCCAAAGCAGTGAAATCCTGCGGGTTGCCAAGGGGATATATGGTTGGGCCATCCACAATACGTTTGATCAGGCCACCCAACACCGTACCTGTACCAACCTCAATAAAGGTGTTGATTCCCTGGACAGACATATACTTCATGGATTCTGTCCAGCGGACACGAGATTGCATTTGGGCCATGATATCGGCGCGAGCAGAGGCGTCGTCGCTCAATGGCACAGCATGGACGTTTCCAATCACAGGTATCTGCAATGCCGAAAATTTAGCGCCATTAACTGCATCGTTCCATTCTTCCTGAATGGATGCCATCAAAGTTGAATGTGCGGCAATGGAAACTGCCAGAGGCATGGCACGTTTTGCGCCAGCAGCTTTTGCACCTGCCATGGCACGTTCTACAGCAGGTTTCGCACCTGAGAGAACCACCTGCCCGGGACAATTATCATTAGCGACCTGCACCAGTTCATCAGGCGTGCTGGCTTCTGCACAGACCTTATCAACAGTGGGGATATCCAGGCCAAGGATAGCGGCCATGCCCCCGGGTGCTAATTCTCCGGCACGCTTCATCAACTCACCACGCTTGTGGACGAGGCGAAGCCCGTCCTCGAAGGATAATGCTCCAGAGACAGCCAGAGCAGATAACTCGCCAAGCGAATGCCCGGCCAGTGAAGCAGGTTTCAGGTCCGGGTAAAGAAGCGAAAAAGTCCGAAAGGCGGCAAGTGAATGGATATAAAGCGCTGGCTGGGTGTTGACCGTGTCGTTTAAGTCGGCATCGGGGCCATCCCACATGATCTTTGAAAGGGCAAAGCCAAGGATTGAATCTGCCTCATCAAAAGTTTGCCTTGCAATAGGATGTTGTTCTGCAAGGTCTTTACCCATTCCAACAGTTTGAGAGCCCTGACCGGGGAAGACGAAGGCTGTATTTTGCAAATTAAGTTTCATGTCATCTCCATTTTATTAGACCCTAAAGGTTTTAAAAACCTTTAGGGTCTTTGCGATTAAAACACAAACGGGTCGTGATAGTCACGACCCGTTGAGTATTACTCAGCCGTTTTCTTTTCTTTTTTGATCTGAATAACTTCGCGGCCTTTGTAGTAACCGCAGTTGGGGCAGACAGTGTGAGGCAGGCGCTTGGCTCCGCAATTGGAGCAGGCAACCGTGTTTACCGCGGTGAGGGCATCCTGTGAACGGCGGCGATCACGGCGTCCCTTGGAATGTTTGCGCTTTGGATGTGGGGTCATGAATACTTTCTCCTTTATACATACATCAGACGGGCCGCTTGCGCCCGTCTGGATTGGTTTTTCTATGAAGCCCGCTGATTATATCGGCATGAAGCAGTGACGTCAAGGCGAATTCGATGTAAAATCCATTTTATGGAAATTCAAATTGCGGTTGCCAAGATCAACAAATATGCGGTCTCCGAAAGCGGTGATACGCTTGAAGTTGTAGAGCGCCCGACTGGAGGTCTCTCGGTTGTGCTAGCGGACGGCCAAACCAGCGGACGTGGCGCAAAAGCAGTTTCCATGTTGGTGGTTCGTAAGGTGATCGCATTGATCGCGGAAGGCGTTCGAGATGGTGCAGCGGCACGGGCCGCATCGGATGCGCTATTTGCGGACAAGGCGGGGAAAGTTACCTGCACATTAAACATCGCATCGGTGGATTTACATAGCCAGACTATTGTGCTTACCAGAAACAACCCTGCACCAATGTTTATCTGTCGCGGCGAAGAGATCGATGTGCACCAGGAAGAAAGTGTTTCGCTAGGGGCGTCGCGCAATGTGCGCCCCGTGGTAACCGAACTTAGCCTTGAATCCGGACTGACTATTGTGATCTTCAGTGATGGGATCAGCCACGCCGGTGAGAGGCGGGGTCAACCAATGAATATCAGCGAAACGATCCGCTCGGTGCTGGAAGACCAGGACCCTCCCCCACAGCAACTGGCCGATACACTCCTTGCACACGCAGTAAGCCTGGATGACAACCGCCCTGCAGATGACATCAGTGTGTTGGTGCTTAAAGTTTCCGCACGCAATGGTGACGGTGTACGCCGTATGAATGTCAGGCTTCCAATAAATGTTTAGGCTAAGGAATAGAAAGTTGAAACACCGTTTGAGGCATATCCAGGCCTCCATACGGGACAAGATAATTTTGCTGCGCGAGTTTCGCGCACCCGTGCTTTGGTTTTCACTGGCGGTGGTCGGGGGCGGATTCCTTTACGATTTCATTTCACAACTGGTTAATGAACCAATGGATAGCCTGGCTGAGTCCATTTACACGGTGCTCATTGCCACATTTTTACAGCCGGCCAATCGAAATTTCCCGCACCATATTGCTTTGCAATTATTTCACTTCTTTATGCCGCTCTTTGGCGTGGTTGTGCTCGCGCAGGGGCTGGCAGACTTTGGAAGCCTGCTCTTCAATCGAAAATCTCGTAGTAAGGAATGGGAAATGGCTGTTGCATCCACACTCAGAAAACACGTCATCCTTGTTGGGCTGGGGCATCTCGGCTATCGTGTTGCAGTCAAATTGCACGAAATGGGTGAACAAATCGCGGTGATCGAATTCAATGCGAATGCAGATACATTGAATGCGGCGCGCAATCTTGGATTCCCCGTCATTCACGATGACGCCACACGTCCAGCCGCGCTTGAAGCTGCAAACGTCAAAGATGCGCGTACCATCATCCTCGCCAGCCAGAACGATGCAATGAACCTGCAAATCGCGCTTAAGGCGCGCAGTATTAACCCAAATATCAAAGTCGTCGTCCGTATTTTCGATGATGATTTCGCACATGCGTTACAGGAACAATTTGGTTTTGTGGCATTGAGCGCCACGGAAATGGCCGCTCCTATTTTTGCAGCAGCGGCGGCAGGAGTAGACGTCACCAACCCCATTTCAGTAGAAGGGCAATTGCTCAGCCTGGCGCGGCTTGCGATCTCTGAAGATGCACCGTTCGCGAATAAAAATGTGGGCTATGTGGAAGATAACTATCATCTCAATATTGTGCTGCTGCGCCACGACCATCAATCGGAAATGCACCCAACAGATAAAAGTCCGCTGCATGCAGGGGATGTAATTGCTGTATTAGGCGGGCCAGATCAACTTCAAAAATTGCTCTACGATAATGAAGGAAGATGATAGTAAGCCGCTTATCGGAATCGTCGGCCCGTGCGGGTCTGGAAAATCCACGCTTATCACGGGCCTTGAAAAACACGGCTATCGCTGCCGTCACATTGCGCAGGAACATTCCTACGTCAAACATATGTGGCAGGTCATCACCAATCCAGATATCCTGATTTTTCTGGAGTGTTCGTTTGAAAATTCCACAACACGCCGAAAACTAAATTGGGTCAGTGCTGACCACGAAGAACAACTGCGAAGGCTCTCGCACGCGCGTGAACATGCCGACCTGGTGATTGATACCAATAAACTCGCTGCGGATGAAGTCCTCGCCCACGCATTGGACTACATAAAGGAAAGAATCCCCTGAAAAAGATTTTTACACTCCCGGTCGTTGCGCTTCTTTTTCTGACCTCATGCCTGCTTCTGTCACAAAAGGCAGAATCCACACCTGAGCCGATTCCCCCCACACCTGCGGATCAGCTTGATTTCAAAGGTGACCTCGTCCCTGAATATCACGCTGCATTGCAAAAACTATCTGAGGCAAGTCTGTACTCAATTGAATTCGTGATCGACGACGATCTGTATCACATCACAGGCGCTGAAACGATACTCTACACCAATACGGAAGATGTAGCTTTGAGCGAAATACAACTACGCCTGTTTCCGAATATTTTGGGCGGTGAAATGTCTGTGGAAAATATCAACATAAATGGAAATAATGTAACTCCAAGATATTCGCTAAACAATAGCCTGCTCATCATCCCATTGGAAGAGTCGCTTAAACCCGGGGACAACGTCACTCTGAGCATGGACTTCCGCGTCACTGTCCCACAAAGCATAGAGTTGAACTATGGCGTCCAAGCCTACTATGATAATGTGTTGGCGCTCGCACATGCCTATCCCATGATCGCGGTCTACGACGATGAGGGCTGGAACGCAGAGATCCCACCGCAATCGGGCGATGTGACGTATGCTGATATGTCCTTTTTTGTTGTGACAGTGGATGCGCCGAGTAAAGTAGTATTAGCTGGCTCGGGGCGGGAGGTCAGCCGTCAGGATAACGGGAGCAGGCAAACGGTCAGGTATGAAGCGGGACCGGTGCGTGATTTTTATCTGGCGGCAAGCACAAAGTATGAAGTCTTCACGAAGAAAGTGAACGGAGTCACATTGAGGTTTTATACACGCGGCCATTTGCAAGCTGGCGCAGAATATGGGTTGGATGTGGCCGCGCGTTCCATTGAAATATTTAGTGAACGCTATGCACCCTATCCATACACCGAATTGGATTTTGTTTCAACTCCTACGTACGCATTGGGAATTGAATACCCTGGCATGATCGCCATTACCGAATGGATCGTGGAGCCTGATAATCCTTATTTGGAAGCCACAGTTGTCCACGAAACAGGTCACCAGTGGTTTTATAACATGGTCGGCAATGACCAGTTAGACGAGCCCTGGCTGGACGAGTCGCTGACTCAGTTTGCCACCCTGCAATACTTCATAGACGAATACGGACAGGCAGGGAATGAAGGTTTTCGGGCGGAGCTTGAAGGCAGGTGGAACGGCGTTGGGAATGAAACAATTCCCATTGGCCTGCCTGTGCGAAATTATTCAGATGCGGAATACAGCGGGATCATCTATGGGCGCGGCGCTTTGTTTTTTGAAGCCCTGCGGGAAGAAATCGGTGTTGAAGCTTTTGACGCATTTATAAAAAGTTATGTGCAAAATAATGCGTGGGAAATTGGCACCACAGAGATCATAAAAGCTGAAGCCGAGGCGGAATGCGGCTGCGATCTGTCTGAGTTGTTTGAGGCGTGGATAACCCCATAAAATCAATCAATCCGGGTATAATGGCGTCCGCGCCAGCCAAAGGCTGGCATTTTCGTGGATGGAGATATTTAACGCATGATCCGTAACTTAACCAATCGCATCATTCTGATCGTGGTAATTCTGGCGCTCGCGTTGTTGGTTGATTTCAACAACAATATTACAATCCTCAACCCAGTGACAGATGAAACCCTTTTCACCCAGGACCTCACGCCTCGGCTCGGCCTGGACCTGCGAGGCGGCTTGCAAGTTTTGCTTGAAGCTGACCTGCCCGAAGACGCACAAATCGACTCAGCCCAAATGGAAATTGCCCGTGACATCGTCCAGCAGCGTACTGACGCGCTCGGCGTGAACGAAAACAACATTACAGTTGCCGGTGACCGCCGCATTGTGGGAGAATTCCCCGGGCTTGAAGATACAGAGTCTGTACTGGCAACGATCCAGCAGACAGGTTTGCTGGAATTCGTCGATACGGGTGATTTCAACCCTGAAGAAGGCAGTTTCCTTGTAACTGATTACAGCCCAACCGGCGAACCAACGGAAACCCCTGCAGATGGCGTCAATGTCTTTCACACCATCATGACGGGCGCAGAACTGGACTCGGTCAACGTATCGCAGGATACTTTGGGGGCCAATTACGTGATTAATTTTGTACTTAAATCTGGCGGGGCGAAAATCTTTGCCGAACACACCTCGGCCAATTCAGGAAAGTTCCTGACCATTCTTTTGGATAAACAAGTCATCTCTGCCCCAGTCATCAATGATCCAATCACAGGCGGCCAGGGCATGATTACCGGTAGGTTCACCTATGAATCTGCGAACGCCTTCGCGATCCAATTGCGCTATGGTTCATTGCCGATCCCATTGAAGATCGTAGAGACACGCATCATCGGCCCCACCCTCGGCGCAGATTCGCTCAACAAGAGTCTCATCGCCGGCATGATCGGTATGTCCATTGTGGTGTTGTTCATGATCATTTATTATCGCATGCCAGGCATCGTGGCAGTGCTCTCCATTTTGATCTATGCGGTGGTCGCATTTGCCATCTTCAAATGGCTCCACTTCACGCTCACCCTACCTGGCATTGCAGGTTTCCTGCTTAGCACCGGTACCGCGCTTGACTCTAACATCCTGATCTTCGAGCGTATGAAGGAAGAATTACGCAGCGGCAGAAGCCTCGTTCAAGCCACAGACCTGGGCTGGGCACGTGCGTGGTCATCGATCCGCGACTCCAACCTGGCGGCGATCATCACATCGGTGATCCTGTTCTGGTTTGGTTCTTCCTTCGGTGCGACCATTGTAAAAGGCTTTTCATTGACCCTGGCCCTGGGTGTGATCATCTCGCTGTTTACGGCGATCTACGTCACCCGCACCCTGCTCGCAATTTTTATCAAGAACTTCAAACCGCAAAATTTTGAACGCTGGTTTGGTCTTTAAACGAGCGTATCAAGGATATTTTTATGAACATTCTCGGTAAACGGTATTACTTCTTTGCATTATCCACGCTCTTGATCGTATCAGGCCTGGTCCTGCTTGCGATCAATGGGGTGCCACTTTCAATCGACTTCACCGGCGGCAGCCTGTTGGAAGTTCAGTTTGAAGATGGAAAAACTCTTGATGCAACAACCATTCTGCCCATTTACGAAGAGGCGGAGATCTCCGATGCGCAGGTCACAAGCACCGAAACAGGCACGCTCATCATTCGCTCTTCCTTCCTTACAAACGAGGCCCGTGATGCGATTTTGACAGGTCTGGAGGAAGAATCGGGGTCGCAGGTTACTGTCATCCGTTTCGATAGCGTTGGCCCCAGCATCGGCAAACAAGTGACACAACGCGCAGCCATAGCGATTGCGGTTGCATCCATTCTGGTTGTGTTGTTCATCGTCTGGTCATTCCGCAAGGTGGAAAACGCCTTTCGTTATGGTGTCTGCGCCATCCTTGCTATGCTGCATGATATCGCCATCATTTTTAGTATCACCGGCATCGGGGCCTTCTTCTTCGGCTGGCAGATCGACTCGCTCTTCCTGACAGCCCTGCTGACCGTGATCGGCTTCTCCATGCAGGATACGATTGTGGTGTTTGACCGCATCCGCGAAAATTCAAACCTGCTCCGCAGGCTGGAATACGAGAAACTCGTCAACCATTCCATCGTGCAGACGCTGCAACGCTCGATCAATACCCAGTTGATGACCGTGGAATTTCTTCTGCTCGCGCTGGCATTATTCGGCGGTGTCACCCTCCAGGAATTTGCGATCATTTTGCTCGTTGGCCTGTTGAGCGGAACGTATTCATCCATTTTTGTTGCAGCTCCCATTCTCGTACTATGGGAAAAACGCGAATGGCGCACCTGGTTCGGGCGCAACGCAAACGCTTAATAAATTTGATTAACACAAAAAGGACACAGACAACTCTGTGTCCTTTTTGTTATCTACCATTTGATTATCTTTGATAAAATCCTCTCATGAAAAAGGCGCTCATCATTTCCATGCTTGTGTTTTGCACAGCCTGCATCCTCTTCGAACCCGCGCCCGAATACGTTGCTGTTCCGGGATATTTATATACACCTGAACCACAAGCTGACGAACAGGGAATCCCATCACTTCCAGTCAACGTCAGAATGCATATTCAATACAGAGGGGAAATTGACCTAACCCAGCCTGTGGATGTTTACAATCTCGATCTCTTTGATACTCAGCCTGCCGTGATAAAAGAATTACATGAAAGGGGGATTTTCGTGATGTGTTATTTCAGCGCAGGCTCCTACGAAGATTGGAGAGAAGATGCCACACAATTCCCGCAGGAAATTCTCGGCAACGACATGAAAGGCTGGCCCGGTGAAATATGGCTGGATATCCGTCAGATCAAGCTGCTAAGACCAACCATTGAATCAAGGTTGGAAATGGCCGCACAAAAAGATTGCGACGGTGTCGACCCTGATAATGTGAATGGATATCAGAACGAGACAGGCTTTCCACTCACCTATGAGGACCAGCTTGCATTTAACATTTTCCTTTCAAACGCCGCACATGAACGAGGCCTGGCAATCGGTTTAAAAAACGACCTTGAACAAATCCCCGACCTGCTTCCCTACTTTGAGTGGGTTATCAACGAGGAATGTTTTTCCTACGAAGAATGTGAACTACTCTCCCCTTTTGTACAAGCTGGAAAACCTGTCTTTGTGATCGAATACGAACTTGCTCCTGAAGAATTTTGCCCCCAGGCAAATGAACTACATTTTAGTGCGATGCAAAAGAACTGGGAGTTGGATGCTTTTTATTTCCAATGCGGATAGCTTGCACTAGAACGCAAAACAAAGCACGAGATCGTTGACATTTGTTCCGCTTGGGCCGGTCTTGATCAGTTGATCAACTTGATCGAAAAAAGAATACGCATCGTTTCTGGACAAATAATCTGCTGCGAACATCCCAAGCGACTCAGCCCTTTGAGCGGACTCGCCCGTCACGAATGCGCCTGCCGCGTCCGTAGGACCATCTTCGCCATCCGTCGCAATAGAGACGAACATCACATCCTTCATGCCAGCCAGCACATCCACTGCGGCGAGCGCCAGCTCCTGATTTCTGCCTCCTTTGCCATTGCCATTCATCGTCACCGTTGTTTCACCGCCTGCAAGCAAGCAAAACGGGCGCGGCATGGTCTTCAATGAATCTTTTAATTGCAGTGCAATTTCCTTCCATACCAAGCGTGCTTCACCCTGTAAATTTGGATTAATTATTTTTACATCAAAACCTTGTAACTCCGCTTGTAACTGCGCAGCGTTCAGAGCAATAAGGTTACTGGCAATGACTGTGTTTTGAACTCTTTCAAATATAGGATTGTCAGATTTCAGTGTTTCTTTAAAAGCTGAAATGATCGATGTAGGAATTTTTTCTATTAAGTTATATTTCTCGATAATGGAAATTGAATCAGCGATGGTGGTTGGGTCTGGAGCCGTAGGGCCAGAAGCAATGGCCTCAAGGGGATTACCAACCACATCCGAAAGCAACAGCGTAATGACGCGCGCACCATTTACGAGGCTGACCACTCCCCCGCCCTTCAACTCGTCAAGGTGACGGCGCAGGGTGTTGATCTCATCGATCCGCGCGCCACATGCCAATAGAGCAGATGTAAGCTTTTGCAGATCTTCAAGGGGAACGCGAGGAGCGGTCATTAATGCCGAACCTCCGCCTGAAATCAGGCAGACCAACAAATCGTCTTTTGTTAATTGCGAAAGAAATTTTATTGCAGCAATTCCAGCTTGAAGACTGGCACTGCCGGGGATGGGATGATTCCCCTCGATAACGGTAACAGCTTCCAGATTAAGGGGTGAGGCGTGTTTGGTGATGACGAGCGAATCCGCTAAAAGAACTTCATCCGCCAGGGCTTGAGTCATTGCACAAGCGGCTTTTCCCAATCCGAATGCAAAAGTTTTCTGTCGAATGGGCAATCGATTATCAAGAAGATATCCTTTGACCGCCTCGCCGGGCTCAACTGCCTCAAATGAGGCTGCAAGAACATCCGCTACAAGCTTAGCCTGCGAATGTGCACTCAATGAGTCAACGAGGAGTGGGTATGCGTCAAACAATATTATTGATCGTCCCTGCGGCGGTGATGATGTTCAGCCTTGTTGCGATACATGGCATCATCAGCCTGACCGATCACTTTTTCGAGAGGTATGCCCGGCGCACTTGTAGAAGCGCCCGTTGAAAGACTCAACTCCGGCTCACGATAATACTTGTTATTGAGGGCCACCAGAACTTGAATTTGTTTCAAATATTCCGCAGCAGATTCTTCATCCTGACCCGGTAAGATGACGGCAAATTCATCGCCGCCAATGCGCGCAACCACCTGTTCAGATTCAAATGCGGCATTCAACACCTCTGCGGTACGGCGGATTAATTTATCACCAGCTTGATGCCCCAGAGAGTCGTTAGCATGTTTTAAATAATTCAGGTCAACGATGATAATGCTAATGGGATCCTTTCGCTCGTTCTCACACTTCAAGGTCGTTTCTTCAAAATACGCGCGGTTATATAAACCCGTCATGGCGTCATGCGTGCCAAGATAGCGAAGATAGTCTTCGGCTTTTTTGCGCGAGGAAATATCCTGAATGGATACCAGCGCCCAGGAAAAATCCTGTTCATGGCCTGGCATGATGCGAAAATCCAATTGAATATTAATCGGCTCGCCACCCAGCGAATAATTGATGCCTTCACGCTCGTAAGTCAGTTTTCCATTCCACAAATCGACCAATTCATTTGCAAAATGATTTCCCATCTCGTCACGGAAAACAAGATTTAGGTTTTCAGACAGATGTTCCCTGGAAGATGCGCCAAACAACTCAAGCGTTTTCTGGTTGACATTGATGACCTTGATCAACCCTGCACAATGCAGTACAGCCTCGGGATGTTCGTGCAAATAGTCATCAAGATCGGTCACGCCCTGGGCACGCAGAGAATCAAAGTATGCTTTTACAGCGCTGTAATCCTCTTCCCATAAAGAGATGGGTGAGGCGTCAAATAGACTCTGGAAGCGACGCTCTGCTTCTTTCCGCGCCGTAATATCTTCTATCGAGACCAATACCTGATCCCAAGTCCCTTCGTGGCCGGGCAGAATGCGCCAGTGCAGGATGATATCAAGCGGCTCCCCTTGCAGTGTGTAATTGATCCCCTCACCTGACCATGTCACTTCTCCGTGCCAGAGCGCCAGTAATTCTTCGCGAAAGTGATGACGCATTCCATCTCGAAATACACGGCCAAGGTTGGAGAGCAATTCAGCCTTCGACTCCGCTTTGAGCATTGTCAATGTCTGCTGGTTGATGTCCAGGATAATCATTTGCCGCATACAATCGTCAATAAAAGCAGGGTGTGCGTCCAAGTAGGATTCAAGCGAAGAGATTCCCTGTTTGCGCAATTCATCAAACAAGCGTTTGATCTTACTGAAATCCTGTTCCCAAAGTGAAATAGGTGCGTATTCAAACAAAGTCTTAAAGTGCTCCTCTTCTGCAGGCTCGATCATAAATTTTCCTCTACAATTTCAAACAGAAAAATGATGTCCTCATCATTATACTATCCTTGATAATGCGGATACATTCTATGATAAACATCTCTCTGGAAGTTGACGGCTTAAGTCGGACACTTGCATGAACGCCAGTGCGATGTTGCCAATCCGACCTACATTAGGGAACATCTCAAAGCTTAATCCCGTCTTATATCCGCGATTCAAATTAAGGCCACTTGACATCTCACTTTACAAGGTGCATACTCAATTTGGGAGGCAGGTACAATGAACAACAAACAACTACTGCGTGTGTTGGGCGTTCTCATCATCGTCGCATTGACGCTTTCACTTACACAAAGCATTTTTTTTGATAACGCACCTCTTTCCATAGAAGCCGAGTCAACGGGGCCGCGTGTGATCGCGCAAAATCCAATAGAGGGGCAGCGACTAGATCTTTCTTCGTCGATTGAAATCACATTTGACCGTGACATGGATCAGGTTAAAACAGGCGATGCATTCTCGCTTCTCTCCGACGGGAAAGCTGTTCCCGGCCAATTGACCTGGCTCGACGCCCGAACGCTTTCATTCACCCCCGATTCACCCCTGAATCCTGGCACAGAACATCTCGCCACTTTTTCCACGCAAGCCACTGCAACTGATGGCACATCTCCCCAGGAAAATATTGAAATTGAATTTAAAACAGTCGAAGCCTTGGCGGTGGCTCAAGTATTCCCCGCACCTGATACATTAGATGTGGACCTGACCTCAAGCATCACAGTTATCTTTAATCATCCTGTTGTGCCTGTGATTATTATAGAAGAGCAGAGCAAACTACCTCAGCCATTGAAATTCATACCGGAACTCAAAGGCAGGGGTGAATGGGTGAATTCGTCGGTGTATGTGTTTCAGCCAGAGGAAATCTTATTAAGCGGAAGCAGTTATCGGGTCAGCGTGGAGGCGGGGTTGAAGGACACGCTCGGCAACGCGCTGGATGACACTTATAGCTGGGGGTTCAGCACGCGCGCGCCATCCATCGCTTATTTTTCACTGGAAAACGGGGAGCAGAATCCATCCGAAGAAGTGAAAGATGTTCCACTTGGTCAGCCATTCATTGTGACCTTTCAACAGCCGATGGATCAGGAAAGCACGGAAGCCGCGGTCAGTATTATCAACCGCGAAACGTCTGAGGCGTTCCCCGTGATTTTTACATGGGATGAAACTTTCACCACACTCAAGATCGAGCCAAAAGAAAAATTCAAGATCGCGAGTTATTACGAGTTGACCATTTCAGACAACGCACAGGCAAATGATGGCGGCAACTTGCAAGAGGGGTTGACCGTGCAATTTGCAACTGTACCGCTGCCTTCCATCGTAAGCGTATTTCCAGAGGCAGATTCGGAAGAGACCGGGTTTTATTCCACGATCACCTTTGCATCGCCAATGGATTTCGATAGCATGAAAGGCAAGGTCAAGATTACGCCTACCCTTGAGGGCGAACCGAATACATATTACAACTCATACGATAATACTTTCAATATTCTAGGGCTTTCCCCCGCCACAGATTACATTATCCGCATACTGCCTGGCATGAAAGATTTGTATGGCAACACCATTAAAGATGAGTTTTCATACACATTCAAAACGGGAGATTACTCCCCGTATGTGCGGCTCGTCCTGCCGTGGACTCCGCTTATATATCGTGCGGAGGGAGCACAGGAAGTTTATTTTGAACATCTGAATGTGGATGAGGCAACCGTCTCCCTTTACCCGATTACCCTGGATGAGTTCGCCAAGTTGACAAATGGTAATGTTGAAATGGGAAACTTCAAGCCGCAAGTGAATGCGGTGCGCGAATGGAAAATCGAAGCAGGCGAAGAGAGAAACCTTTTAGAACATGAACTATTCAAGTTTGCCGATGAAAATGGAAAACCGTTGGAACCGGGGTATTACTTTATCGGTGTGAACGGGAAACCGCTGGATTACAAGGGTAATTTTTATCAAGGCTATCTGTTCATCGTCGCGACTGACAACGTCACCTTCAAGGCCACGCCCACGGAGGGACTGGCCTGGGTAACAGATTTGGAAAGTGGCGCACCACAAAAAGATGTTCCCGTGAAGTTTTACAACGACAAATTTATTAAGATCGGCGAGACAACTACAAACAAGGATGGATTGGCTTATCTTAATAATATAAAGGGCGTAAATTACGCGAGTGTGGAAAATAAAAACCACTTTGGTTTTACCGCATTGTATTGGGGCAGCGGTGTGAGCGCAGGTGATTTTGGCCTTTATGAAAATTATTATGGGGGCACATCAAGCCTGTTTGGTTACCTATACACAGACAGGCCCGTGTACCGCCCTGATCAGGAAGTATTCTTCAAAGGCATCCTGCGAGCCAATGACGACCTGCATTACAGCCTTCCCAAACAAAAGCAGGTCTATGTGGTGGCGGAGCAATGGGGAGAAAAAATATTCGCAGAATACGTGCCCGTCAATGAGCAAGGCAGTTTCAGCGGGGCGATCAAGCTCGCACAGGATGTATCGCTGGGTGAATATAATATTTACTTCTATAAATCATCTTCACAATCTGAAGCGCCGATCAGTTCGGTGAGTTTCAATATCGCAGAATATAAAAAGCCAGAATTCGAAGTGAGTGTTGCGCCAGATAAAACAAACATCCTCGCTGGAGATACTGTCAACTTTGGGCTGGAGGCAGAATATTACTCTGGTGGCCTTCTAAAAGACGCGCAGACAAATTGGTTCATCGAATCTGCAACTTATTATTTCACACCAGCATCTAAATACAGCCAGTACAGTTTTATGGATTGGGACCGTGATGTGTATTGGTCACCTGATAGGGGCGTCAGCACGGACGTTGTGAACGAAGGCCAGGGTGTGACAGATAAAAACGGACATCTTGAGATTTCGCAAGCCTTTGAATCTGGCGAAGAGAAGATCAGCCAGCAAATGTCTTTTTACACCAATGTGACCGATGTAGCTGGTAATAGCGTCAGCGGTGGCGCGAACGTGGTCGTGCATCAAAGTGAGTTTTATACGGGCATCCGTTCGGAGAGATATATCGGCACGAAAGGCGAGGAACAGCCTTTCAGCATTGTTGTGCTCGGTTGGGATTCGCAACCGATTGCGGGGCAGAAAGTTACAGTCAATTTTGTGGAGCGGCAGTGGTTCAGCGTGCAGAAAAAAGATGAGCAAGGGCAGTTACGCTGGGAAACGTCGGTGAAGGAAATACCTATCAGTAAACAGGATGCAGTTACCGGCGCAGATGGAAGCGTGCAAGTGAACTTCATCCCGCCCAAAGGCGGAGTCTATAAAGCGCTCGTGACCGTGCGTGACTCAAAAGGAAACTCGCATCAATCTTCGACCTATATCTGGATTGCCAGCGAGGAAGATATTTTCTGGAGACAGACCAATGACCGCGCATTCAGCCTGATCGCGGATAAGGAAATGTACGCGCCTGGCGAGACCGCTGAAATTTTGATCGCACAGCCATTTGGGGGGAAGGTTTATGCGCTGGTCACATACGAACGCGGCCACATCTACAAACAGGAAGTGGTTTTGCTCGAAGGCAACAGCACGATTTACAAATTACCAATTACTGATGAGTTTGCCCCAATCGCGTACGTGTCTGTCACTGTTATCAGCGGCGCAGAAAACACTGGCACGCCCGATTTTAAGATCGGCATGACGCAGATCAATATAGACACGCAGCAAAAGACGATCAATGTCTCGGTGACTGCGGATAAAGAATCCGCGGGGCCTGGGGATGAGATCACATACACGATTGAGACAAAAGATATTAAGGGCAAACCTGTTTCGGCGGATGTCTCACTCGCGGTGGTGGATAAGGCTGCGCTGGCGTTGGCCCCATCCAATTCTCCACCCATGCTGGAGAGCTTTTATTCCAAACAGTCATTGAGTGTGGTCACTGCGCTTGGCCTGGTCTCCAGTGCAGACGAATTCAATGCCAACTATCGCAAGAGCATTCCAGATGGGCAAGGCGGCGGAGGTGGCGGCGGAGGTGAGGCTGGCATTATCACCGTGCGCGAGAATTTCAAGGATACGGCAGTATTCGAAGCGCAAGTCACCACCGATGAAAAGGGCATGGCACAGGTCAAGGTAAAATTGCCCGAAAACCTCACCACCTGGTCGGCAGATGTGCGCGCCGTCACCCAAGACAGTCGCGTCGGGCAGGCCACCAGTGAACTGGTCAGCACCAAGCCGCTTTTTGTTCAACTGCAAACGCCGCGCTTCTTTGTGGTTGGTGATGAAGTTACCGTTGGGGCGACGATTCTCAATAACACGGATGAAAAGCTGAGGGTAAGCGTACATCTCGATGTGGAGGGAGCAACCTTGTTTGACGGAGCGAGCCAATCCGTCTTTGTGGAAGCGAAAAGTCAGAATTACGTCACCTGGTATTTGACCATCGAAGATGTCACACGTGTGGATTTGACGGCCGCCGCAAATAGTGGACACTACACAGATGCCAGTAAACCCGTGCTTGGAACATTATCAGATCAAGGCATCCCCGTTCTCAATTTCACTGCCATAGAAACGGTCGGTACCTCAGGCATGATCACCTCGGCGGATTCCGTCACCGAAAGCATTCTACTGCCAACAACGCTGAATTTTGACAACGCGGATCTATCCATAGAAGTTTCACCCTCACTCGCCGCATCCATGGAATCGGGTCTCAACTATCTCGAAGATTATCCATACCTATGCATGGAGCAAACCATCTCGCGCTTTTTGCCGAACGTCATCACAACGCGCGCCCTGGAGGCGGCTGGCATTCCATCGCCAAAACAAGCTGGCCTGGATGCACAAGTCAATGCCGCACTGCAAAGGATTTACGCGAAACAGCTCTATGATGGCGGCTGGAATTGGTGGGATGGCGAGTTCAGTGATCCGCAGACCTCTGCATACGTTGTATATGGTCTACTCGAAGCAAAAGAATCTGGATATGAAATTTCAGAAAGCGTGCTGAACAACGGCATCGCTTATTTGAAGGATAATCTCCCCGATCTCAGGCGCAACGATTCCTCGTGGCAATATAACCGCTACGCCTTCATGCTCTACGTTTTGGCGCGCGCAGACGAGCTTGGCGCAGGACAGACCAACTTCATCTTTGAACATCGCGCTTCGTTGGATCATTATGGAGAAGCTTATCTTGCGCAGGCGATGTATCTACTGGACCCTGAGGACTCGCGCATCTCCACGCTTCTATCTGACCTGGCAACTGCCACAATCCAATCGGCCTCTGGCGCCCATTGGGAGGAAGCCGCCAAAGACTATTGGAACTGGAACTCAGACACGCGCACGACCGCCATCGTCCTAAACACCTTCGTGCAAATTGACCCGAAGAATCCCATCACCGCCAATGCGGTCCGCTGGCTGATGGCTCACCGCGATAGCGGACATTGGTATTCAACGCAGGAAACAACATGGTCACTCATCGCGTTGACCAATTGGCTGGTTGAATCGAAAGAATATGAAACCGATTACAAATATGCAATTGGACTCAATGGTGATTTGTTGCAGGAAGGTCAATCAAATAAAGATAACTTAACAGACACAGTCAACCTGCAAATACAGTTAGAAGATCTGTTGAAAGAGCAAGCCAATTCTCTCGTCCTCACCCGCGGACGCGGCACGGGCAATTTATATTACACAGCCTATCTCAGTACCAGCCTGCCCGTGGAATCCATCCCACCCTTGGATCAGGGCATGAGTCTCTCGCGTGAATACTTCACCTTGGATAATTCCAAAAAGCCCATCACTGAGATAGAGCGCGGCGAGTTGGTTAAAGTCCGCTTGACCATAGTAGTACCCGCAGCGGTGCATTACATCGTGATCAATGATCCGCTCCCAGCGGGGATGGAAGCGATTGATTCGTCTCTGGCTACAGATACAGCAGTTCCCACGTCCTATACTGTGCAGGATTACAAAGATCGTGGCTGGGGCTGGTGGTATTTCAGCCACGTTGAATTGCACGATGAAAAAGTGGTGCTCTCCACAGATTATTTACCCGCCGGAACCTATGTGTACACTTACATCGCACGCACCAGCACAGCTGGAACATTCAAGGTCATCCCACCCACCGCCTCTGAGTTTTACTTCCCCGATGTCGGCGGAAGAGGCGCGGGTAGTGTGTTTGTGGTGAAGTAGTTATCATGCTTCGCCCTGAGCGGAGTGACGAGTGCTCTTCGATGAACGAAGTCGAAGGGCACTTGGATATAAAGTGATTGCTAGCTTGAATCCCTGTCCTTCGACTACGCCGCACAAAAGCAAATGCGTGCGGCTCCGCTCAGGACGAAAGATTATCATCGAAGAATCAAAATCGCCGAAGTCAAATTGACTTCGGCGATTAAGTTACATCCCTACCAAACGCGGAGCACTTGTCCGGGGTAGATTAAATTTGGGTCCCAGATGGTCGGGTTGAGAAGCTGTAGGCTGTACACAGATGTGCCATAGAGACTGGCGATGATGCGCAGCGTGTCTCCCTTTTGCACAGTGTAGTAGACCGCGACTGCGGGCAGATTGATGACCTGCCCAGTGTAGATCAAACTTGCATTGTATATCTGCGGGTTGACCGCCAGGATAGCGCTCACGGTAGTCCCTTTTTTTGCTGCAATTTTCGCGAGCGTATCACCCCATTGCACTGTGTAGGTTGATCCACCGGAGGGCGGATAGTAAACAGGAGCAGGGGTGTAGCCTGTGGGAATGTACAACACCTGCCCCGCATAAACCCACCAGCCCAGCCCTGGGTTGGCAGCTCGTATGGCATCTACCGTGGTGCCACAGAGCCTGGCGAGACTGCTCAGGGTATCGCCCCATTGGACGGTGATAGAACTGGCACAGCCAGACCATGCCAGCACACTGCCAGTTGACGCAAAAGATGCGGACAAAATTGCAACGACTACGATCAATTGAAAGATTCTCTTTATAGCCATGGTATCCTCTTTTGTACGATCTGATCAAGAATAAACACAACTGAAAACAAAACCCAGAAATCTGGGCAACGATACGCACGCCAGTTGGCGAATCAGTTTATGGAAGCCACAAAAAGACTTACGAAAGAGCCGTCGATCACACTATACAACAATTTTTCTTCAAATACAATTCGTCATAGTTTTTATCATTCAAAAGCAATTATCACCCACACTGGCCGCAGTTATAATTTATCGCAATGAATGAGACCCAACTTTTCGATAAGATTTCCCTCTTACGCCTGGCATTCAACGGCCTGACGGACGATGAGTTGCAGGAGATGGCATCTCTGACTCGCATCTGCATCTATCCGCCAGAATATATTTTGTGCCATGAAGGTGCATATGAGGAAATTTTTTATATTGTCGCGGACGGCAGCGCTGCCATCAGCAAGAACATCAGCGAAGATGACGGTGAACGGATTCTACGAATCGCAGGCAAGGGTGACCTGGTGGGAGAAATGGCGCTGATCCAAAATGTGCCGCGCTCGGCCACCGTGGGTACACTCACCGAGTGCACCGTGCTGGAGATGGACAAAAAGGATTTTGAGACCATGCTCAGCCGAAGCCCCAGCATGGCCATCAACATCATCCGCACCACGCTGGATCGTATCCGCGAGAACGACCAGATTGCGATCAGGGATTTGCAAAGTACCAACAAGGTATTGCATCATTTGGACCGCAACAAATTGGAATTCATTCAGGTCGCCGCGCACGAACTCCGCACCCCGTTGACTGTGCTTAAGGGCTATGTCAATGTGCTGCGTTCTTTCCCCGAACTAAAAGCAAATGCCGCGCTGAACGAAGTCATGGACGGCATTCTCAAAGGCGCGGACCGTATGCACGAAGTGGTCAACATGATGCTGGACGTAACTCGCATCGACAGCGAGACATTAAAGATCGCCATCATACCTGTGCCATTGAAAAGGATTCTCAGTGATATAGCAAAGGATTTTACAAAGGCCGCCGCAGAACGCAATATTGAATTGACCATCGAGCAGGAGGAAGGCACGCCCAATATCAACGGCGACCCCACTTTGATCCAAAAGGCTTTGTATCACCTGATCGTCAACGCCATCAAATACACTCCCGATGGCGGCAAAGTATCATTGCGTTCGCGCCCGATCATGTTGGAGAAGAATACACCAGGGGTGGAGATCAGCATCAAGGACACGGGCATCGGGCTGGATGCCGAGCACCATGAGTTGGTATTCGAAAAGTTTTATCAAGTAGGCAGCGTGGACATTCATTCATCAGGGAAGACATCCTTCAAAGGCGGCGGGCCTGGTTTGGGGCTGGCAATCGTGCGTGGTGTGGCGCGGGCACATGGCGGCAAAACCTGGGTGGAAAGTTCATGCCATGATGAAGTCAATTTGCCTGGTAGCACGTTTTATTTGCAGTTGCCTGTTGACCCGTCGAATCCTTCAGCTTAGTGAAGATAGAAAAAGTGCTGTCCTTCTTTTAGATAGCACTTTTTTATTTCGAATATCTCACTATGCTTGTTTATCCTTTTACGCAAGTTCCCGTCTTCGGAGTACCACACAGTTTTACTGATACTCAGTGAAGATTGAATCTAATCAATCATTCTCAATTTACAAGGTGTTGGGTTGATGGCCACCAGTAAGGGGCGTGTCATACTGGTCATTGACACAATAGCTTGCCCAGGTGCAAGGTTAGGTAGCCGATTCCATAGATTCTCATCAATTCCACCAATAGAATGTTTTAGGCGAGCAATTACGTTAGCATCAGTAATTTTATGCAAGATGTAATTGTTAATTAAGCCTAACACTTCATCGGGCAAATGTTGCGGCAACTGGGTTACAAACACCAAACCAGTCCATCGTTTGCGGCCGCGTCGAGCTATTCGAGCTACTTGCTCAAATAGATTCTGCATTTTTGAAATACGTTCTCTTGATAAAAACTCATGAGCTTCTTCAATGACGATCATAACAGGTGTAATCACGCTCTGATTTTTGGTAGCGTCGGAGTAAGCCTTATCTTGCGTTTGTTGAATTCCTCGAAGAATATTTGAAATAACTAAATTATTCACGGTAGTAGAGTCGGTATCGCTTAGGTCAATTATTAGTGTACGCCCTGCGCTGATCAAAGTATCAAATCGAATTGGCGGCGCCTTAGGATTATCAAAAATTTCCATGCGGTGCAAGCGCCAGATTTTTCCCAATAACGCCTTCCAGCTAATTTCATTATTTGTTTGGAGTGTAGCAACTCGTTGTTCTATTTGCTTTTTTGCTTTTTCATCTTTAAAGAGAGGATTGTGAGGCACATATTCTGTATGAGAAAGGTGATTAAGGACGAAACTCGCAATGTCGATCAGGTGTAATAATGTCATCTGCGGATACCCAGTCTCAAATTCGTTTAATTCTAGTATGGCATTTTCATCGCTTTGATTGCTCTTCTTCGGAAAGATACCTAAATCGCGCAGTATTAATTTGGCAATATCATAGGTTTTGAAAAACCTGTCAATCTGCGCATCAGTAAGCTCAAGTATTTCTGCTACTGCATAAGGAGATAAGCTAGAAAATTCCAAGCTAAAAGAACGAATACTTGCACCATTCTCCTTTAATGCAGTAGTAGATCGACCCACTAAATGCAATACATACAACTCTGTTATACCTTTGGGCTCTAAATCTGCTCGATGAAGAAGCTTAATCATGGTTTGATCTTGAGTAGGTTGGTTAATGGCCGTGTATTCACCCTCAGTATCAATTACAACAGTGCAGAGTTTGGCAGAAGAGAATTGGCTGATTAATCCAGAGACGGTAGTAGATTTTCCACCGCCAGTAGTACCCAAAATTCCCACATGCCTAGGTAGGACAGACTTTCGTTTTGAAGGAATTTGCACTTTCATATCTTCAAAGCCAACAGCATAGCCGAGATCCATGTCGTTTAACAAGCCAAGGATATTCCGTGTTTCATTTTCATCAAGAGCAAACACAGGGCTATTAGGTAATGGACGAAAACGTGGTGGCTCAAGAATTCCATCTAGTTCCTGACCAAGTATTTGAACTTGAACTCGGCCATGATATCGAGGCATAAACGTTGCCCCTCGTACCGTGGTTGTAACAACAATTGGAGCATCTGCTCTTAAACCATCTGGTTCCGCAAAGGGGCCTTCTACAACAACACCTAGATATTGCCGATCATCACCCCCCTTATCTTTGGCTCTACTTTTTATTCGAGTAAGGGATTGAGATGGCAATTTCCCAATATTTTGTGGTGGTAATAACACGGTGACAGTATTATCTTTGCTAGTCGGAGTGTCATACATAGTCCTTCCAACCGAGCCCTCAAACTCAGATCCCTCTACAAATTCTCCGTCAGTTTTATCGATTTCATTTTCAATTTGATGGGCAAATTCATCATCCATTTGATGAATAATATTTTCATTGTTTCCATTTTCTCTATCCACATTTTCTATTGATGTTGTATTCATAATCCTCTCCTTGTTATCGAGTACGTGTTTCTCGTTCGCCCAGATATCGGTAAGGCTGACCAGCCTCAATATATGCATTGTGAACCGATGGAACAAAACTATTCATGCCAAAGGTGGTTTTGCATACAGCATCAGCGAGGTCGATGAGCATCGGAAAACCGCGATGCTCTTGTAGTATGCTATCTGCCATTGCTATATGTGCAGCCATTTCAGCACAATCCTCATGTGCATAAAAAACATGTACGGGTGATGCATCCCAAACTCTATATAAGCCAATAACAATTTTAGGGGCAATATCATCTCGCAAATGTTCCATCAGTTTTCTTGTTACGCGATAATGGCCTTGACTAACCATCAAATCAATGTCAGGTTGCAAAGACTCAACAATTGCAAATTCAAGCGGATTGAGTGCGTTTCCAATCGTTAGCAGGTGACGCTTGCTTACAGCGGTAGGTACAAAAACGAAACGTTTATGTTGCGCATACCAATCAATTAAGTCTATACTTTTTTTCAACATTTCTACTTTATTCGCCCAGAAACCGGTTAATAACTCATAAGGAACAATATTGCCATGCCCCAATCTCCACAACGCAGTAGATTTGTCCTTTAGGAACGCTCTCTCTGCATACGCCATGATTCCGCGCCGAGCTAATTCACTGAGCTCGCCCACGCCTGTACCTGGCGCTTCGCGTTTTTCTCTTTTCTCCAAGAGCTCTAAAATTTCTTCTACTGGATTACCTAAACTAGATCGCAAATCACGCCTAAATAAACGGTGACCCCAAGAACCTTGCTCGCCATTGTAAGAAACCAAGCAAACTCCGATTTGCGTGATTGTAAGTGGGAGCGTATCATGAACGATACTAATTCCATCACAAGCCTCGACGCCACCATTAAACAGGAGACCCGCATGTATTCGCTCAATATCTTGTCGTCTCGCCTGAAAAACCCCTGCATTTTTAGGAGCATTTGGTACGTATTTCAATCTTGAAAAAACAGTTTCACGAATAGCTTGTCGGTAACCATCTTCGCGCGAGACTGCATCAGCAACCTCTCTCTCAAGACGTTCATAAGCCTCATACAGATTCTCGCCAGTCCTCCAAGTATCTAAATCTAGTGTATCGTGAATGGACTCGTCAAAAATTCCCTCATATTCTGAAATATTATGAGTGCTCTTGACAACATTTTTTGAAGTTTGAGATTGATAGGCCATAACCGTAGTCCTCTTTTTTATCTAGTAGGTGTTCCGCTTCAGAGGTCGAAAGTTCGACATTTATGTTTGTCCAAAACAGCTTTACTTGGAGCGACGTATGGATTCGGTCCACGACGGGCCTTTGTTGACGCTTCTTAACATGTTATCTCCATACCACTTAGCTATTGGGAGTGGCAAACCAAAGTTGAGAATTAGAGTTTGTGTAATTAAATCAAGTCTGCCAGCGAAGTCCTCTTCAGAGATATCTACCTTACTAAAAACATCATTTGAAGGAGCTAGTAGTTCTAAAGCAATTCTGTCTGCCTTATTTTCAACCTTCCAAACGTTGCTAAGATCGTTTGGAATTTCGCGCTCCATTAAGTTTGTATTTACGCCTATTTTTACGCCTTCTAGCAATGAACCAACTCTTTCAGTAATGGTTGGCTTCCTTATCCCATCTAATATTTCCACGATTGATTGCCCATATCGTTGTTTGGCCTTCTCGCGCGGTATTAAATAATCGAGCAAAAAGTGAGCCACCTCATGCGCAATTGTGAATCTAATCTCATCAAGTGGGTCGCTACCATCACAAAACAAAAGACCTTTTCCTTGAAAAGCGATTAGGCATCCTCGAATCGGGCGGCTTTGACAATTAAATAAATAATTAATGTTTCTGAATCTAAGCCAAGATTCGATGTTTCCCAATGCGAGCCGAGGCAACTTAATTATTGCAATTGGGAGAGCCAAGATAGCGACTCTTTCTAATGAGCGAGGAAACGACTCGAGCTCTCCAGCAGATTTCCAAAAGTAATCAATAACGTCGCTAGATTCATTATCCAGCCGCATTGCCATCCTCATCATCACTCTGATCATTTTGCGGGTCGGCGTCAGCATCAGTCATGTTATCGCTGTCTCGAGCAGCCGCGAAAACTCCCGGCCTTTCAGTTAAGTGATTGTCCGTCATATCTACTCTTGATTGGGACGAGAATATATCCAAGCTCTCCACTTGACGAATAATATTTGCAATTAAAGAATCGTTTATGCTGGTGTAGGAAGATATTTGCTTAATTTGATTATGAAATTCTGGCGATTCAGTGTTAGGACAGGCGCATAAAGCAAGCCGAACTAGCATTTCCCTAGAAATTTGCAATCTTTCTAATAATTTGTTTTCAGAAAGCTTTTCCTGACGCTGATAGGATGCCAATATCCACGCCATATACCTGCGATCTTTTTCGAGGCGTTGAGCCAAGGCCGCTAATTGTTCCAATGTTCTAGAAGGTGAGTTATTCATACAATCCGCTTAGCTGGTCTGGAGTTATGTTACGAAGTAAGGTTTTCTTAATTCTATCTTTATGCCTTTTCACGATGGTGCGCTGCTCCTCAATTGATAAATCTTGCAACCCTAATAGCTTTGAGAACTCATCTGTTGCTCTAATATTTTCCATTAATAACTTGCAAATCTCCTGATCTATAGGATCAGGCAAATGCTCCTTGATAATAGCCCAAACTAGCGAAGTATTTGCAATTACCAGTTCTTCCACATTATCATCACTGGTAAGAATCGCTGTTTCTACTATGTATTCCCCATTCCCTTCGGAAAGTTCGACATCTTCATCCAGTGGAATGTAATTCTTCTTGTCACGGGCTAATAGATTTCGTAAATCCCCCTCCGCACTCATCAGTAAATAGTTCGCCAGACTACCTTTTTCGGGATTATATCTTTCAGGATTTTCTTTGTAACTATAAAACGCGTCGACTACGACAGTATTAATCAAATCTGGGTCATATAAAGCAAGGTAGCGTTTAGCCAACTTTTCCGAAACCCACGGTATATGGCTCTCCGCAATTTCTGCGAAAGCAGTTGGGTCTCTTCCAATCATCCTTAGGTGAAGTTCTTTTCCTAAGCCATCCATCTCCCTAGGCGAACTTGTCATTTTTACCCCTTTCTAAATACCAGAACATATTCTGTGCTCATTCTTTCACCAAATGCTTGTCGAACATATGGAAGGACTCTCTTATTAGCCTCAATTGTACGAATATGTTGTGCTTCTAGCTCCAGACCAAAAGGTTTTCCAAACTCAATTAGTGCATCATGGGTTGGAACCTGAATCTTACGGATATGTGAAGGACAAACAACAATAATTGCATATTTACTTGGTTTTAGAACGCGAGCTATTTCAGCCATTACGTCCTGCATATCTTTAAAGTATCTGTGAAAGAGAAAGGCTTTTCGCTTATCGACCTTTTCGAGCTGAGAAACTACGCTCTGAACAAGATCATATTTGAGTACTTCACTTTCATCATACGGCACAACCCTCCCCTTTTCGCTACCAATGTAGCTAGCCCCATCTGTTCTATAATCTTCTAGAGTAACGTTAAGGGCTTTTTTCATCCAACCTATAGCTAGAAAATGTGCACGTTGATAGTCTAAAGCTGTTGCATAAGGCGGAGATGTAAATACCAAATCAACGATACTATTTTGCAATGGAAGAGCGCGAGCATCTCCGCGAAGAATTTTTTGGTGAATTATGGTTCTGACGTCAGAAAGCTTATAAAACTCTAGCATATGGCGTCGCATTTTTTTTACACGCACTTCAAATTTTTCCATAACATTTGGTGCATCTGGATGTTTGTAGTAATGACTACGTGAGTGAATGACGTCACGTGCATTGGCAACACTACTTTTCGCAATAATAATTCCAGAGAATGCTACCCACAGAAAGTCTCTCACATCCTCTTCCACAGAGGCATTGGCGATATGATAGGTTAAAAGTGAAAGTGTTGATATAATTTTTGGAGTAAACCAATGATCAATGTTTAGGAAATTCTCTGGACGTTTTAATCTTGACAGTAATCTGGAATTAGATAAACGAGATTTTAATGAAATTAAATCTTTAAGAACTTTACTTGTTACAAGCTCATATGCTTCAACAATTTTATCGTCAGGTATGTAATGAGACTTTACTTTGGCAATTAAACACGCAAGTGGATCTATATCAAAACCGATGACATTCCTATTGCGAATAATTCCTTCAACCATAGTTGTCCCGCTTCCGACCATCGGATCAAGAACTAAATCACCGACTTCTGAATAGTTTTCAAGTCCATAATTGACTAGTTCTGGAGGGCATTTGGCAGCGTAGGAATGTAGGCCATGAGTTGCATATGTAGTATTTCGGTTTGTTAGGTTGATTTCTGGCATAACGCCCTATTATGTTGAATTTTTAGGAGGATATCATTACCGGAGCACAGCTACTAAGTTGTATTGTTTGGTCAGATAAATTATCGTCCCTGCTCCAGAAAAGCGACGAAAGCCAGTGATTCCGCTCTCAATTGGGTAAACAGGTCATCGACAGATAAAACAAGATTTTCTACCTTGGATGGATCAAATTTATAAGTGTACACATTCCGCACTACGTGACGAAAGCCGCGATATTCATTCAAACGCCTGCCGACTTCCGCTGAAATTACAGCAGGGCGGATGTGCGGAATATCTTCTGTCATTTGTTGCAAGAGAAGGAAGTGCCAGTTTTCTCCTTCAGGAAGCGAACCATCTATAGTCTCAGCGATTAGGGCAAAGATGCGTTCCAATCCAGAATAAAAACCATGTAAGTTCAAGGCCACACTGTCGAGATAGAAATCATCATTGGAGCGACGGGCACGCTGCCAGCCTTCATTTGTCCGCGCCACTACACGCTCAAGTTCATTTAGTTCCTTACGGATACGTGAAGCTAAATCTTTGAGGGCTTCTTTCCTCATAATGATTTACCATCTTTATTGATATTTTCACGCATGGAAGATGGACAGGTTTCGAGGTCTATCAGGTCTATCTTAAATTCCGCACCCATGCCCGTAACAAGGCCAACAGCTTCAAAGAAACGTGTGGGAGGGATTCCGCGCACGGCAATATCAATATCAGAGTAAAGCGTAAAACTTCCGCGTCGAGCAAGCGAACCAAATAAGATGACCTTTGTTGCGCCAAATTCATCCCGCAGGAGTTTGGCGGCTTTGCGTGCAGCGGCATGGGCACGCCTGCGACGGCTGGATATTTTCGCGCTCGTCTTTGCCCTGCGGCGGCGCATGGCTTCGAGAGGGCGGTATTTCTTTAGCGCTTTGGGCGATAAATTCAAAGCAGTTGAGGACATGAATGAATTATAACTTTCTTTTTCCCACTTTCATTTTCATTTCGAACTTCCCTACTCCACCACCGTGATCGTCACTACATTACTCTTAACCACCTCACCATTTGTCCTTATGCCCTCAGCCCAAAAACTATGCTCGCCCAGGGACAAGATCCACCAGGTTTGGTATGGAGGCGTGGAGAGGGTCGTCAGTGCTATGCCATCCACGAAGAAGGTTACTTGCGCGAGGTCGGGGGCTGTCAGCGTGGAGATTTCCAATTGTTGGGCACTCAGGTCAAGGTCGGGGGTGATGCGGTAGGTTGTATTATCGATGGGCGATGTGAGGGTTAATCCGCTGGTCTTGTTCACGTCATTCAATAATGGCAAGCCTTGTGAACGCGCCCAATCCTGTGCTTCGATGGGAATATCCAAAACAACTTCGCCCGTGGCTGAGCGTTGATAAAAAGTATCGAAGGCTGTGGGCTGCGTGCCTGCGATGAACCATTCCTTTTTTGTATGCGGACAGGTTTCGGTGGGAAGCAGGCCCGAGAGGTCACATACTTCCACTTGGGTCATGCCAGCGGGCTGGGTAAAGGTTTTATCGGGGCGGCCCTGCAAAATGGAACGCATGGTCTCGGCCCAAATTGGCGCCGCGCCCGTCAGCCCCGTGACGTTGTGCATGGCCTGATAATTGCTGTTGCCCACCCACACACCCACCAGCAGGTCGGGCGTATAACCGATGGTCCAGTTATCGTGAAAGTTTGTGGTGGTGCCAGTTTTCACGGCGGCGGTGCGATCAATTTTCAATACGCTGTTGGTACCAAAGCCCGTCTGGCGCGATCCGTCGTCGCTGAGGGTGTCAGAGATAAGCCACGCCACACGCGGGTCAACGATTTGAAGCACGGAAGATTTCACTGGTGTGTATAAAAGATTTCCGTCCGCATCATAAATATCAAGAATGGATACGCTGCCCATGTAGCTGCCATTGTTTGCAAAAGCCGCATATGCACGTGATAGCTCCAGCAGACTCATTTCTCCTCCGCCCAACGCCAGAGATAGATCATATTGCGCGGGTTCATATAAGGATTTTATGCCAAGCCGATCCGCAAGCGCGATCACATTTTCAATGCCTACATTTTGCAGGGTCAGCACGGCAGGCACATTCAAAGACGAAGCCAGCGCCTCGCGCAGGGAAACAAAGCCATGCTCCCTGCCATCGTAATTGACTGGCTTGTAGGGTTGGTTATTTTTTGTAGTGAAAGTATGCGCAACATCCATCAGCGTGGTTGCGGCCGTCATGGGGTGCGCCCGGTCAGGGTCCAGCGCGGCGGCATAGATGATGGGCTTGAAGGCCGAGCCCGATTGCCTTGGCATGATCGCCATATTGAGCGCACCATAGATGGATGAGTCGAAGTAATCTGCACTGCCGACTAAAGTGAGTATCTCGCCCGTCAACGGTTGGATCACAACCAGCGCCGCATTATTGACGTTTTGGTTGGTCTCGCCTTCGAGGGGCTTGAACGACGCGATGCGCCGCTTGACGATCTCCTCCGCGAGTTGCTGCATGTTCAAATCCAGCGTGGTGCGGATCACCAGGCTTTGTTTTAGATTCAATGTGCCTGAGGCAAAGAGTTCGTCCAGTTGATCCTTGATCATCCAGACAAAATGCGGCGCTTCGATAGGGTAGGGCGCAGCGTTATAGCTCAACGGCGCATTCTCGGCATCTATTCTTTGCTCGGCTGTGATAAAACCAGCTTTCTCCATCAACCCCAGCACCACCCGCTGACGTTCGAGCGCCAACTCAGGATTTGTAAATGGATTATAGACTCCAGGGGTTTGCGGCAGGCCAGCCAGCAAGGCACACTCCGGTAAAAGCAAGTCCGATGCAGGTTTCCCCAAATAGGTCTGAGACGCAGCTTCGATCCCATAGGCCATACCGCCGTAATAAATTTGATTCAGATAGAGCGCGAGGATTTCATCTTTGGAATAGGCACGAGTTAACTGCCAGGCTAAAACGGTCTCACGCAATTTTCGGCGCAGGGTTCGCTCTGTCACTTCATCGCTCAATAACAGAGTTCGCGCCACTTGCTGGGTGATAGTGCTCCCACCTGAAAGAGTCTCGCCACCTCGCAGGTTGATCCACATCGCGCGGAGGATCCCCGCTACATCCACGCCGTGGTGTTGGTAAAAGTTTTTATCCTCCGCCGCGATGGTCGCATCCTTCATACATTGCGGGATGTTTGCAGCAGAAAGCACAGCGTTGCGCCCACCCTCGGCTGAGATGATCTCATATAGCAACCGTCCGTTGCGGTCAGTGATCTTGATACTGGGTTGATTTAGGTTTTCAGGGAGAGAGATTATGGAAGGAAGATCGTAGAAGATGTAAATAAGAAAGGCCGTGAGGAGGAAGATTGCAAGTAATGAGAAACGAGTCAGCTTGGATTTCAGCAGGGTTCGCATGGGGTGATTATAAAGATGTTTGGAAGAAAGCGTGAAAGTGCCACGTCATTGCGAGGGTGCTCTTGTTCTTTGCCCGAAGCAATCCCTACCTCGATGAGGAGATTGCTTCGTCGGGAAAGACGCCCTCCTCGCAACGACATGTCCTTAAAAAGCAAAAAGCCACCTATTTCTAGGTGGCTTTTTGCTAGCTGGGGAACCTGGACTCGAACCAAGATTTTATCTTCCAGAGAGATACGTGCTGCCATTGCACCATTCCCCAAAACTTTTTCCAACGGGCGGTATTTTATCACGCGCATGGGGATGAGGCAAGGTCATTTCCGCGCGGCACGGCGGGTATTGTCTTCGATATCCAAAAGAATTAATAATCCATGTGAAATTGCTTGCAGGGTGGCAAAAAAGATCAAGCCAGCCAGGCTGGGTTGAAATTGCCAGAGAAGCTGTTGGAGGAAGTCCGTAGGCCCGCCTATATAAACCAAGTTGCGCACAAGCTGCAAGATGAACACGCCCAGGGTGACCAGCAATTGGAAGGCATATATTACAGCCACTACCCACGAAGCGATCTTCAAGAGGCGTGCCAAGCGCAGAACGGCATCACGGTCAAAATAGGTTCCAGCGAAGTTGGTTTTTGATTCATTCGAGTCGGTCATTGTTCCTCCGGTCTAGATTATACATGAATCAAGTTTGTTATAATTGCCAAAGTTAACCCAAGAACCATCAGGGGCGGGAATGCGTCTCTTTAGCGTGGCAGATAACAGTTAAAGTTGAAGCGGCGTAGTCCATTCCTGAAATTCAGTACAAAGGCAATCCATCCATGAGCGACGAAGAAATGAATCCACAGGACAATAGACCCACAGATTTTATCCGCGAGGCGGTTACAGAAGATTTGAAGAATGGACGCTTCAATTATGTCCGCACCCGCCTGCCTCCTGAACCGAATGGTTATTTGCATATCGGACACGTAAAGGCCTTCATGATCGACTATCTCATCGCCAAAGAAAATAACGGTGAGTTGATTTTGCGTTTTGACGACACAAACCCGACCAAGGAAGAAACTGAATTTGTGGAAGCCATCGAGGAGGATGCGCGCTGGCTGGGGATCGAATGGGTGAAAGTAACTTATGCCTCCGATTATTTTGACGAGTTATACGACTGGGCGAAAAAACTTGTGTTGATGGGCAAAGCTTATGTGGACGACCAAACTCCCGAGGAAGTGATCGCCAATCGCGGCACATTGACCGAGCCTGGAAAAAACTCCCCATATCGCGACCGCGATGTGGAAGAAAATATGGATTTGCTTGAACGCATGAAGAATGGTGAGTTCCCTAATGGTTCGCGTATCCTGCGCGCAAAAATTGACATGGCGCATCCCAACACCAACATGCGCGACCCTGCCATGTACCGCATTATTCACGAGCCGCATCACCGCGCTGGAGATAAATGGAAAATTTATCCGCTTTATGATTGGTCGCATGGGCAGAACGATTCGATGGAAGGCATTACCCATTCGTTGTGTTCGATTGAATATGAAAATCATCGTCCACTGTATGAATGGTTTTTGGATCAGCTCGGCGTATTCAAGCCGCGGCAAATTGAGTTTGCGCGGTTGAACTTAACGTACACTGTGATGAGCAAACGCAAGCTGCGCCGCCTTGTTGAAGAAAAACATGTCAATGGTTGGGACGATCCGCGCATGCCAACTCTGCGCGGTATGCGTCGCCGTGGATACACGGCCGAGGCCGTTCTTGATTTTATTCGGCGCGTGGGTGTGGCGAAGAATTACAGCATCAGCGATGTTTCATTGCTCGAAGCTTGCGTGCGCGATGACCTCAATAAAAATTCCCTGCGCCGCATGGCAGTCATCAAGCCATTGAAAGTGGTGATTGATAATTATCCTGAGAATCAAACCGAAGAGATGGATGCGGTCAACAACCCTGAAGGCCCAAATGCGGGCACGCGCAAGGTTCCATTCTCGAAGGTCATTTACATCGAGCAAGATGACTTCCGCGAGACGCCGCCGCCAAAGTATTACCGTCTCTTCCCTGGAAATGAAGTGAGATTGCGTTATGCGTATTTCATCAAGTGCACGCATGTGGTGAAAGATGATAAAGGCGAGGTGATCGAAGTCCACGCCACTTATGACCCATCCACTCGCGGCGGAGATTCACCAGATGGGCGCAAGGTGAAATCCACGATCCATTGGGTTTCTGCGGTCCATGCCAAAGAAGCGGAAATAAGAATGTACGACCGCCTATTCACCAAGGAAGACCCCGAGGAAGGCGAGGAAGGATTCCTTGGATGCTTGAATCCGAACTCATTGCAGATCCTGACTGGATATGTAGAACCGCATCTTGCCTCACCCGAGGTTGGTTCACGTTACCAGTTTGAGCGTCTTGGCTACTTCTGCGTGGATATTGATTCCAAGCCTGAAAAACCAGTGTTCAATTTGACAGTCAATTTGAAAGACGCCTGGGCAAAACTGGAAAAGAAGGTCAAGTAAGTTATGGAGAACAAAGTGAAATTAGATATTTTTCGCAACATAGTGACAGCCCTTCTCATTGCAATGGTCATTACCGCCTGCTCGCCGCAGGCCCCAGCCACCCCTACAGTGGATGTTATTGGGACGGCTGCGGCTCAATTAGCGGCACAGATGTTGACCCAAACCGCTGGCGCAGTTACCTCCACTCCCCTGCCGCCGACAGATACACCTACGCCGATGTTCACTGACACACCCGCCGCACCGACTGAGAAACCTCAGATCAACCCGCCAAGATTGATAGCCCAAACCGGCTGTTGGACAGGCCCCGGTGACAGCTACACATTAATCAGCAATATTGAACTTAATCAACAAGGAAGAAAGAACGTTATCATCCTTGGAATTGGCTCCGAACAAGGCTGGATTGTGATCAGGAATCCATACTTCAACAACCCATGTTGGGTCAAACTTGAGAGCATGGAAATTGATCCAAATATGGACATGTCCCAGTTCCCAGTGATGACTCCCGGACCGTAACATCCATCGGTGCTATAATTTCGATAGACAAGGAGTGACCCATGAACTCAGAAAAACGAAAATCAATGAAAGATAAACTTCCATCCGAAGCGTTGGAACATATGAAAGCCGCACGCGAAGAGATGCGAAAGAGCATGGAGACCATTCTACCTCCAGGCTTTTTGGAACACCGCCGTGCCGCCCGAAAAGAAATGCTCAAAGCCTTCCGCAGTTTAATAGACGCAGCCATCGAAAAAACAGACGAGAAAAAGAAATAGCATCCGGTTCGCTCACTTCTCGTGGGCCTGTCCGCCGATTACGCAGATTTCACTGATTTATTAAAACCAAATCGGTGAAATCTGCGGATAGCTCATCTCCACGGACGATGACCGCGCGCGAAGAAGAGGATATAAAGCAGCGCAAGCGATGCGCCCCCGAACATAATCTGCGCGAGTATCTTATCTGAATCGTATAAGATCACACCGGAGATCGTCAACGCCAGAAAAACAATACCACCCGTCAAACGATTTATAGAACGCTCCAGGTAGCTGATCTGGATATTGACCATTGGCATCTGTACATTTAGTTCGCCACGTTCCATGCGTCCCAGCACCCTTTCAGTGCGACCTGGAATTGCAACCAGCACCTTGAAGAATTCACCCGCTTCGTCAAAAAATACATCCCACCAGGAACCTCCCTCACCTTCCGCAAGTTTTTTTGCATAGGGCGCGAGTTGCTGCCACAAGTTAAACTCCGCATATAACCCCGTGCACATTCCCGATAATATTCCCATCGTTCGGCCAAGCAATAAAAGGTTCTCAGGGATTTGAAACGGCATATTGAAGATCAACTCGCGGAATTGAAGCCCAAACTTCATCATATCTTCGTGCTTCACGCTTCGCAATTCATTCATGTTCATCCCCCAAAATCGATCAAAGAGCTGTGCGCCCGCCTCCTCCAATAATTTCAAATTTGCACTGGGAAGTAGCGCCCCCAGGGTTTGGTATGCCTTCACAAGGCGCGGCGAGTCCTGCAAGCCAATCGCGATCACTACCTCACGCAATCCTTCCATCAAATTTTCAGGCATGCGCCCCACCATGCCAAAATCCACGAAGGTCAACTTCCACGCAGTCGAGCCATCCTCATTCTTCTCAGCCGACGGAGTGATGAATAAATTTCCAGGGTGCGGGTCGGCATGAAAAAATCCGTCTTCAAAGATTTGCTTTAGATA
This sequence comes from Candidatus Villigracilis sp., assembly GCF_057083605.1. Taxonomy (NCBI): domain Bacteria; kingdom Bacillati; phylum Chloroflexota; class Anaerolineae; order Anaerolineales; family Candidatus Villigracilaceae; genus Candidatus Villigracilis; species Candidatus Villigracilis sp. The sequence goes on from NZ_JBXMTI010000062.1 coordinate 104,661, forward strand.
AACAGCAAACAAACGCTCGGCCACTTTTGCGCAATCAATTCCCGCCGCCGTAATCGCATCATAATCCGTGACCTTGATCGCAAAGACATCCTCCAACACCAGCACGCGACGAGTCGCATGCTTCCATACTACACGAGGGACATGCACGTTCACATCGTCTTTGAAGTTGGCTGCAAAAATCTCGGCGTTTTTCCCCTCTGACAGATAATCCATCTCCTCTTGAATGGTGGCTGAGAATTCCGCAATAATAGCAGGGACATCCGCACGGTCACTGACAGGGCGGTAGCGTTTCAGCCATCCCCCTACCACACGCAAAGCGGACATATCCACTTCCACAATCTCTTCAATGTGCGGACGCAGAATCTTCATCACCACCTTTTCAAAACCAAGAGTCTCTGCTTCCTGCGGATGCAAGCGGGCGCGATGGACCTGTCCCAATGACGCGGCAGCGAGCGGAGATTCTTCAAAAGATGCGAAAAAATTATTTAATGGCGAACCAAGCTCGGTTTCAGCCAGGAGGCGAACAGAGTCAAAATCCACCGGCGGCACTTCATCCTGTAATCCCGCGAGTTCATCCGTGATCTCAGGTGGAAGCACATCTAGCCGCGCCGAAAGGAATTGACCGACCTTGATCATCACCCCGCCAAGGCGGATAGCCAGGGCGCGAAAGCGAACTGCAATGTGCCGATAGCGCTGAGAACGCGCGTTGCGCGCAAGAAAGTCCAGCCCGATACGGTGCAGGATAATATCCCAAAAAACAATGCCCAAAACAACCCTTGCAAAGAACAATACAATACGCCAGTAACGTGTGCGCAAAATTATGGATCGCATGAGGCCTCCGTGAGGTTCCATTGTAAGTCCGTTTCATATCTTTATTGGCTTGAGGAACGTCAATAAAACCTGGTGACTTGCAACAAATTACATGATTTGTCTTGACAATCCGCCCATCTCTGATGTAAACTGCGAATGTAATTAATTCCAAAGAAAGGAGCGCGCTTCATATGCACTTGTTTATCATAGCCAAACGTGATCGAAAACTAACCCCTTCTCGAAGTGCGCCTATAGACCGCTAAAGGTCTGTCCCTGTGTCTTTTTAGCCACGGTGCACTTCTGCACCGTGGCTTTTTTTATTTTATTGTCATCATGTCGTTGCGAGAAGCGAACGAGAGTGAGCGACGAAGCAACCCCTAACTTGATAAGGAGATTGCTTCGGGCGGAGAAGCACGGCCCTCGCAACGACATAACCAACGAGAAACATCATGAACCTATCATTTAAATCCTACTGGAATCTTCTCTCTGACCACATCCGCCCACAAAAGGGACGGTTTATTCTGTTGGCTGTTCTTCTATTCGGCAGCATCGGCCTGCGTATCTTCGCGCCTCAGATCATGCGTGAGTTCATTGACTCTGCGCTGGCAGGCGAAGCATTGCAAACCCTCACCTGGACGGCAATTGCATTCATTGGTATTGCCCTCATCCAACAAGTTGTTGCAATTGGCGTGAAATACCTCGGCGAAAACGTGGCATGGACCGCCACCAACGACCTGCGCGCGGAGCTCGCCTGGCACGCGCTAAACCTGGATATGAAATTTCACAACGATCACACGCCCGGCGAATTGATCGAGCGCATTGACGGTGACGTGACTGAACTCGCAACCTTCTTCTCACAATTTGCCTTGAACCTGGTTGCCAATGGTCTGCTCTTGATCGGCATACTAGTCGCTTTGTTCATCGAAGATTGGCGGGCTGGGCTGGCCTTCACTGTTTACTCTGTACTCACTGTCACCATTCTTGGACGACTAAAAAATATTGCTGTGCCGCACCAAAAGGCAAGGCGCGAAGCCGAAGCAAATTTATACGGTTTCATCGAAGAGCAACTCTCTGGAACCGAGGATATCCGCTCGAGCGGCGCAGTGGATTTCTCCATCCGTGAATTGTTCCGCCATCAAAGTGTGATCCTCGGCCATAACCGCAGGGCGCATTTCAAACGCTGGATCATCGAAAACGCAATGGGATTCGCGCTGACTGCGGGCAACCTGCTGGCCATCACCAGTGGATACTGGCTGTTCTCTGCGGGCCTCATCACGGTCGGTACGGTCTATCTGTTCGTGCACTACATCAACCTGCTCGAAGAACCCTTCTGGGCCATGACGCATGAAATAGAGAGTTTTCAAACCATAGGCGCGTGTGTTGAGCGGCTGACCGAGTTCCGCAATTTCAAAGCAGAAGTGGTCAATGGCGCGGGCGTGGAGATTCCATCCCGCCCACTGGCCCTGAGTTTTCAAGATGTAAGCTTTTCCTACAATGGCAACGACTCCGTTCTCAACGATCTTTCCTTTGAGTTAAAACCTGGCTCCATCCTCGGATTGCTCGGGCGCACAGGCAGCGGCAAGACCACACTGGGACGATTGATATTCCGTTTATATGATGTGAAGTCTGGCAGCATAAGAGTCAACGACTCAGACCTGCGAGAGACACATCTTGAAACGTTGAGACGCAACATCGCCATCGTCACACAGGATGTGCAATTATTCCGCGCCAGCATCCGTGACAACCTGACCTTCTTTGACCGGACCATACCTGATGAAAAAATTATTGGTACCCTTGAAGAACTGGAACTTGGCGATTGGCTGCGGAACCTGCCTAAAGGTTTGGATACCGAACTCGACACAGGTTCCCGTTCCCTGTCCGCAGGTGAGGCGCAGTTATTGGCCTTCACGCGGGTGTTCCTGCGAAACCCAGGTTTGGTGATTCTCGATGAAGCGTCATCGCGCCTTGACCCTGCCACCGAACAGAAACTTGAGCGCGCAATAGATAAGTTACTTGAAAACCGAACGGCCATCATCATCGCCCATCGTCTGGATACGATCCATCGTGCAGACGAGATCATGATCCTGGACAAAGGCTCGGTCAGCGAATACGGCGACCGTAAACAATTGGCGGCAGACCCGAACTCGCGTTTTTATCAACTGCTGCAAACTGGAATGGAAGAGGTTCTTGCGTAATACCCCGGTGGTCGAGTAGCCCTGAGCGTTCTTTGCGAAGGGCATATCGAGACCACGATTACATGCAAACAGAAAATAACTTGAAAACGTGGTGATCTCGATACGTTCCTCGCTCGCAAAGCGGCTCTGAACTCTCGACCACCAATGTATAAAATAAACGGAAACTATTATGACCGAAACTATCTTCACCGAGAAAATACCCGCACTCCCGGCCTGGCGTGTCATCTGGGAAATGCTCACCTTTCGCCCATGGCTGTGGCTTGTTGACCTTGTCAGTGTAGCACTCATCCGCTTTTGCTGGCAAGTGGCGCCGGCGCTGATCATCAAAGCCTTCTTCGACATGGTCACAGGCGAAGCGAAACTGACCTTTGGCATATGGGCCATCGTCGCTTTCTTAGCCGCCACGTGGATCGGGCGCATTGTCGCAAGTTACGGCTTTTATTATGCCGATGTGCCCATCTTTGCTGATATGTCCACCCTGCTGCGCAAGAATCTTTTGAAATATATTTTGCGCCGCCCCGGAGCTTCGCAATTGCCCGACTCACCGGGCGAAGCGGTCAGCCGTTTCAAAACAGATGTGAATGAGATTCCGCTCTTCGTCATTCTGATCAATGACGTGATGGTCGGTCTCGCCATTGTTGCAGCCGCCATCGTCTTAATGACACAGATCAGTCCCTCCGTAACAGTCATGGCACTGATTCCGCTCGTGATCGTTGGCATCATCGCAAACATCGCCACGGGCCGCATCGAACATTATCGGCGCACATCGCGTCAGGCTGGCGGCAAGGTGACCGGTTTCATCGGTGAATTCTTCGGCGCGGTGCAGGCCGTGAAAGCTGCTACTGCTGAAAAGGGCGTGATCGGTTATTTCCACAAGTTAAACGATGAGCGCCGCATTCTAACCATCCGCGAAAAGCTTTTTGATGAAGTGCTTGGCTCGATCTATCGCAACACGTCCACTTTGGGCACCGGAGTTATTCTTGTTCTCGTCGGACAGTCCATGCGCACAGGCAACTTCACCCTGGGTGATTTTTCGCTCTTCGTTTATCTATTGCAAAGCATGGGCGATCTCACCACTTTTGGCGGCATGCTGGCGGCGCGTTACAAACAACTTAATGTCTCCGTCCAGCGCATGTATCATCTTATGGAAAACGCCCCGCTGAAGGCACTGGTCGAACACAGCAAAATAGATTTGGATGGGCCGCTGCCCGAAGTGACCTACCCGACAAAAACCGCGTCAGACCGACTAAATGAACTCGTCGCGGATCATCTGACCTTTCACTACCCTGATTCAACAAACGGCATCGAGGACATCAACGTCAACCTAAAACGCAATACGCTGACAGTGGTCACGGGCCGCATCGGTTCAGGCAAAACAACATTACTGCGTGCACTGCTTGGCCTGCTGCCGCTCGAATCTGGCCAGATACGCTGGAACGAAAATATACTCACCTCGCCCGGAGATTTCCTCGTCCCACCGCGCTGTGCCTACACCGCGCAAGTGCCGCGCCTTTTCAGCAATACACTGCGAAACAATATTCTGCTGGGCCTGGATCGCACGGATGAAGAAATATATAAGGCCACGAAATTAGCGGTCATGGATCGTGACCTTGAACAACTGGATGACGACCTCGAAACAATGGTCGGCGCACGCGGTGTTAAACTTTCGGGTGGGCAGGCGCAACGCACTGCGGCAGCACGCATGTTCATCCGCGAACCCGAACTCGTCGTCTTCGATGATCTCTCCAGCGCGCTGGATGTCGAAACGGAACAGCAGCTTTGGGAGCGAATATTCGAGCGAGAGAACCTGACCTGCCTCGTCGTTTCTCATCGCCGTCCGCTGCTGCGACGCGCAGACCACATTATTGTGCTCAAAGATGGGCGCATTGAATCCGAGGGCAGGCTCGATCAACTCCTCGAGACCAGCCCCGAAATGCGCGAGCTGTGGAAGTTGGAAAATGAGTAGCGCGAGATAAATCTCGCGCCGCCTGCGACATGAATGTCGCAGTACGAATAAGGAAAGCTAAAATGGACATCATTACAGGAAAGATCCTGAAGTTAAATAACTGGCCGGATGGAAAGATCATCGGCCTTGCAAAAGATGTGGCATCACAATTAATGGATCAAGGCATGGAACGCGACGCGGTTCTTGCCAAGCTGGAAGCTGTTCGGCAAAACCCCGGCAGCTTTCTGGCAGACGCGTTGTTGGCAGACCTGGCACGCGAGTGCATCCGCTTAACTCAGAAGGACGAATCTTCAGTTGACGAATTACTCGAAAGCCCGCTCCCCTTCCCCATTTGGGGCGTGGAACAAATTGACCCCGAAGCCATCAAGCAAATGGAAAACGCCATGCGCCTGCCGGTGACCGTCACTGGGGCATTGATGCCCGATGCTCATGTTGGCTATGGGCTTCCCATCGGCGGCGTGCTGGCAACAGATAATGTCGTCATCCCCTACGCAGTTGGCGTGGACATTGCCTGTCGTATGCGGCTTTCGATCTATGAAGTCTCGCCGCATTTGCTCGGGCAAAAGAAGGGCATGTTCGAAAATGCGTTGTGGGAAGAGACCGCCTTTGGCATGGGCTCAAAGTGGACCGGCAACAAGAAAGCACAGCACGCGGTGTTGGACGACGATGCGTGGTATGCCACGCGCCAACTAAAGACACTAAAAGACACTGCCATGAATCAACTCGGCACCAGCGGAACGGGTAATCACTTTGTTGAATGGGGCACATTTAGATTGCATGAGCCCACGTTTGGATTGCAGCCCGGTGAATATCTTGCGTTGCTCTCGCACAGCGGCTCTCGCGGTGTGGGCGCAAAGATCGCAGACCGTTTCAGCAAACTTGCGAGAGAAAAGCACCCTGATCTCGACGCCAGTGTGAAGCACCTTGCCTGGCTTCCACTTGACTCGGAAGACGGCCAGGAATACTGGCTTTCCATGGAGCTTGCGGGACGCTTTGCTTCAGCCAATCACTACATCATCCACAAGCGCGTAGCCGCTTCAGTTGGCTTGAAAGAGGCTGCTATGATCGAGAACCACCACAACTTTGCCTGGCACGAAAACCTTCCCGATGGACGCAAAGTGGTTGTACATCGCAAGGGAGCCACGCCCGCCGGTGAGGGCGTGTTCGGAGTCATTCCGGGCTCGATGGGAGATGCAGGCTATGTTGTGCGTGGAAGAGGCGTGAGCGAGTCACTCAAGTCCGCTTCGCATGGCGCGGGCCGCTTGATGAGCCGTAAGGCTGCGATCAATTCCATCAGCAAGTCCGCGCGGGATGATTACCTCAAGCAGCGCGGCGTGACCCTGCTCGGCGGCGGCATTGACGAGTCTCCGCAGGCTTACAAACCCATTGAAGAAGTCATTGCCGCACAGCACCAGCTGGTGGATGTGCTCGGCAAGTTTACGCCTAAGATCGTCCGCATGGCGGATGAGTCTGGGGATATATAGCAAAGAGATCATGGAAGTTTCTTTCTCTTCCATGATCTCTTTGCTAAAACGAATCCACTAGAATCAATATATCTGATCTTGTTGAGTTACCCATCACATGAGCTCAAAATTCCCTGACTTTCTTAAGGCAGTTAAGCGGTAATTAAAAACAAGCCAGGCAATCGTCCCATAAATGAAGGCAACAAAAAGCTCCCAACTAATCAGAGGGAAAATACTTATATAGGAAGCGCCATCGATCACTGCACGGACAGCCAACAATCCGCTTGTCAGGGGAATGAACCGACCAAGAGTTTGGATGACATCAGGCAGGGCAGTAACCGGGAAGTTAATTCCGCATACGATCATCATAGTGTAGGCAACCACATTGTCCAGCATTTCCACCCAGCGAGTCGTGAGCGCGATAGAACCGATCAACCATCCAAACGTACCCACAGACATGATCGTCAGAAAAATTAACGGAATTGCCCTTAGAAAATTGAACCATGTGATATCCGGCGCCACAGTGGGAATGAACACCACGAAAATAGTCATCCCAATGGAAAACACTGTCGTATATTGAGCAACACTCAGACCCAACATAGACACTAGCCAATTCCCCGGTGCGGCTACCCTGAAAATCAGGGTTCCGTTCCATTTCTCGCTCTCGATGATGCCTGACATATACAGCAATGCATATAAAGCAGAGACATGGATGGCATTCCCGATCAAAGCAAAACGAGCCTGGCTGTACCCGCCCGCCGATTCTGCAAGGTAAATGAAAAAAAGAGCTTGAAAAAGCCCACGCGGAATCTGTACCAGGAGAAGGATCCATAGCCTTAGGTCTGCAAGGTAAAACGCCCATGAAAGCTTTGAAATTCGGGATAGTTGACGCAACACAAGCATCACCACACCTCCAAATTACCTGCATCACGGGCACGGTATTCAATTATTCGGTATAACCGACGAGCAATAAACAGGTAGATAATCGATAGCCCAATCAGCCAAATGAAATTGCCCGTCAAATCCACACTCAGTCCACTCGCAGATTGATTTAGGGATAAATTCCCCCAAGTAGGCGCGAGCATAAAGGAAAGTGGGCGTGTCCATAAAGGAAGCAAGGTAAGTGGTACCGTAAGCCCTGAAAGCAGGTAGATAGGATAATTTGCCACTTGAATCACCATATGCGAATGGCGGGTAAGTACAAAAAATGACCCCAAGATCATCCCAAGGCAGGACAACGCAAAAACTGCGAGCAGAAGACTCACAAAAAAGCCAAGCGGGTTGAGGATATTCAAGTCCAATCCAAAGACGAGGTTTCCGGTCAAGAAGGAAACTCCAATCGCCAGCACAGAAGTGATGGCATTGGCAAAGCTTTTCCCAAACAAAATCCAGGCAAGTGGTGCTGGCGAAACAAGCAAAAGGGAAAGTGTTCCCGCCCTTCGCTCATTATTGACAATCTCGCCGGACGACCATAGGTTGTTATTCCACACACCAATCAACCCTGTGCCAATAATGGCATATAACCCAAAATTTGTCTTACCTCCATGCAGGTAAGCAATTACTGCCATAATCGTAAAAAGAACAGGTTGAAGTAACAATGTAAAACCAAAAAACTGCTGGATAATCCGTTCTTTTACCTGGACTAAAAACGAATGACGCATAATATCAAACATGCTTCGCAAGATTATATAGTTCATAGCATTCAAACCTTTGCCTCCCCGTTCATCAATTTGACATAGGCGTCTTCCAGCGTTGGCTGGCGGGTGGTAATTTTCTTAACCTGCACGCCATTCAGAATACCGAGTAAATTCTGCACCAATTCCGCGCCTGCAGGAGCTTGTATTTGCAAGAGTTGAGCTTGATCGCGCGTTTCCACATTTACAGATATGACGAGGCGATGCCTGCGCAGTTTGGCAAGAATGTCTGCTGGAACGCCAAAGCATTCAAACTCGATTACTTCCAGGTCAGCTACTAGGTTTTTGAGTGAGGCTGGAGTGTCTGAAACCAAAATGCTCCCCTCCTTTAGAATTGCCACCCGGTCACAGAGTTCATCCACTTCAAACATGTAGTGTGATGTAAGAAAGATTGTTTTCCCTGCAAGTTTTAGATTGTGGATGACTTTACGTTGTTCGCGAGCCGCAACTGGATCAAGCCCAATAGTAGGCTCGTCCAAAAAGAGCAATTCGGGATCATGCAGCATCCCGCGAGCGATATGCAGGCGCTGCTTCATTCCACGGGAATAGCCTTCCACCCGCTCATCAGCACGATCGGACAAGCCAACCATTTCCAGCATTTCAGGGATGCGCTTCTTGGAAACCTCTGGCGGAATATTGTACAAGGTAGCAAAATATTCCAGATTGTCGCGGCCAGATAGCCTCCAGTAAAGCCCCCGGTCTCCGCCAAAGACAATCCCGATTCTAGGGCGGATTAATTTCGCATCATGAACCACATCCAAGCCAAATACTTTTGCTTCACCGGATGATGGAAGTAAAACTGTTGCCAGGATTCGGGTTAGCGTTGTTTTCCCTGCTCCATTTGGACCAAGCAATCCGAACAATTCACCGGGTAGAATTTCAAGGTTAATCTGATCTAGCGCTTGGATTTCCTTCTTTGTCTTGCGAAAGACCCCGGTTGTTGTCGCAAAAACACGGGACAAATTCCGAACATTTAATGCGCTCAAATTACACTCCCTTATGCATTGATATTGATATCTGTCTGGGTTTGTTAACTTTATTTCAGTCCCGGCAAACGATGGACTCCAGGGTTACACCTTCTCCAAAATCTCAATCGCAGTCTTAATCCGCTGTAAACATTTATCCCTGCCAATGATCTCCATTGACTCGAATAACGGCGGGCTGACCTTTTGCCCCGTAGTGGCAACGCGCAGGATGCCGAAGACTTGATTCACGTTCAACCCGGATTGCTCGACATACGCGCGCATGGGCGGCTCGGCTGTAGTGTGGTCTATGCTGGGCAAGCCAGAAAGAATCTCGTATACCTTGCGGGCGATTTCTGCGGATTGCTTTGCGTCTAGTCCCTTTGCAATCAAATCTTCTGCACTTGGGCTAACTTGATCCTTGAAGAAGAAACTGCCGAATGAGAGGCAATCATCCAATGTCACGAGTCTCTCGCGGAGTAATGGCACGATCTTCAACAAAACATCATCGTTAACGGTGAGTCCCTCACGGGTGAAATAAGGCTTGAGGCGTGCTGCCAGGTCCTCGGTAGTCAGGAGGCGGATATGAGTCGCGTTGAAATGATCCAACTTTTGAAAGTTGATCGCGGCGGGCGAAGCAGTCAATCCGTCAATGCTGAATCTATCGATCATTTGACCCACGGTCATCACATCGTCTTCGGCAACTCCCCACCCCATCAATGCGCACCAATTCAAAACGCCCTCAGGAGTAAAGCCAAGTTCCTGCATGTCTTTAACAAAGATCGAATGACCATCCTTGATCGCGTCCGCGGCATCACGTTTGCTCATTTTGCCTTTGCCGCTGGGTTTGAGAAATACAGATAGGTGTACCCAGATAGGCTCCTCCCAACCAAAGGCGCGAACAATGTTTACATGCAACGGAAATGTGCCCAGCCATTCAGAGCCGCGTAAGACGTGTGTAATACCCATCTCTTGATCGTCAACAATTGCAGCAAGATGGTAGGTGGGCAAGCCATCCGATCTAACAAGCACATAATCATTAAGTTGGCTATTCTCGGTTTTAATATCACCGCGTAAATGATCGTGCGCAATCGTTATTCCATCCTTCGGCATTTTAAATCGCACCACATATTTCTCACCATTGGCAACTCGGCGCGCGGCTTCATCAGGTGTAAGCACACGGCATGTTCCATCATAATGCGGATTCTCCTTGCGCTTTTGCTGCTCCTGTCGAACTTTATCCAATCGCTCAGGTGTGCAAAAACAAGGATATGCATGACCAGAATTCACAAGTGTATTGATGTGAGTATGGTAAATCTCGCGGCGTTCAGTCTGACGATACGGCCCGAATTTGCCGCCGATATCCGGACCTTCATCATATTCCAGGCCAAGCCAGCGCAAACCATCCATGATCTCCTGTTCAGTACCTGGAATGGTTCGCGAAACATCAGTATCTTCAATTCGCAATATGAATTGCCCGCTTGTTTTCTTTGCGAGCAGATAACAATACAGCGCTGTACGAGCTGTGCCGAGATGCATGTGTCCTGTTGGAGAGGGGGCGATACGAGTGCGTGCTGGTTTGATGGACAAGATGATGACTCCTTGAAAAATTTCTGTCGTTGCGAGGAGGGTGCTCTCCCCGACGAAGCAATCCCCTCGTCATTTGAGATTGCTTCGGGCAAAGAACGTCCTCGCAATGACATATTAGAATTCCATTTGCTTATGCCGCATGACGACGGACTCCACCAAGCCAATGCCGAGCATAAGCGCAGTAAGGCCGCTGCCGCCATAACTGATAAATGGCAGAGGCAGACCAGAGACGGGCACAATGTTCAAGTTCACGCCAATATTGACCGCGCCCTGAAAGAAGATCAAAATCGCCACACCGAATGCAATCATTGAGCCGGAAACATCGCGTGCTTTTTGTGCGGCGCGAATACAACGCCAGACAATGAACGCCAAAGTAAGGATAATAATTACCCCGCCGATCATGCCAAATTCTTCCGATACGGCTGAGAAGATAAAGTCGGTATGGCGCACCTTTAGAAAGCGGAGTTGGGTCTGCGTGCCATGACCATATCCCTGACCAAAGAGGCCACCGGAGCCAATCGCTATCAGCGCCTGCTGTACATTATATGTGGCGCCATAAGTGGCGTTCGGATCTGGGAAGATAAAGGTTATAACACGCGCTTGTTGATATTCTTCAAGAAACGGAAACGCAAGGGCCACCAACAGGATCACAGATAACCCAAGAATGGCAACTTGTTTTACCTCCAGTCCTTGAATCCATAGCATCAAAAAGAAGATGACCGTCAATACCACCACATTGCTGAGGTTAGGCTGAAGCAGGATCATACCGATAATACCGAAGGCCCAAAGGAAGCCGCCCAATGCCCATTTCAGATCACGCGGCTGATGTTGTGCATACTCAAAATAACGTGCCAACACAATAATAGCTACGATCTTTGCGAACTCAGTCGGCTGGAGAAACAAAACGCCGACCTGGAACCAACGCTGCGCACCAAAAGCGGTCTGTCCAAACCCGGTTAACGTAACTAAAAAGGCCAATATTCCAAAATAGATCGGGCGATAAAGTGCCAGCCAATAGCGATAGTCAATGGATGCGACAATAAAAATCAGCACAACACCGAGCAGGGCAAAATAGATCTGGCGCGAGATAAGCGGCAGCAATACTTCATTTCCCGCCACAGCAGAACGGATCATCACCGTGCCAAAAGAAGACGCAAGCACAATTGCGCCTAATAGAAGAAAATCGAAGTTACGCCAGGTAAGTCCACGAGTCATAGGATAACAAAACACGGATGCAACCGATGATGTTCATCAGGTTGATCCGTGTCTCCAAAGTATAAAAAATGATCAACCTGCGCGGTGGCGCGATACGCTCCGCAAGGGAATATCCGCTACCAGCCGTTGGGAACGGCCATCGCGTTCCAATCCAATTTGAACTGCTTCGCGATCAATTTCAATATATTGAGAGATCGCCTTAAGCAGGTCATCTTTCAAGGCTTCCAATTGCGCGGGGGTCAGATCGGTGCGGTCATGCACGAGCACGAGTTGGAGGCGTTCTTTTGCGTTGGTCGCGCTTTTCTTTCGCGTAAAGAAGTTCATGTCACTTCCTCCCCGTCAATTTTTGAATAGCACCCCACAAACCGCTTTGCTGGTCGAGGTCCATGAATGGCACATCCTGTCCTTGAAGACGTTTGGAGATATTCCGAAAGGCTTGTCCCGCGCGACTCTTGCCATCGGTTACTACAGGTGCACCACGGTTGGAGCCAATGATGACAGACTCATCCTCAGGCACGATACCGATCAATTGAATGCCTAACAGGTCTAATACATCCTCGGCCGAGAGCATATCATTATTTTTGACTAATGCGGCATTTAACCGATTGATGATCAGATACGGGGTGCCTTTTTCTTCCGCTTCCAGAATGCCCACCACCCTATCCGCATCTCGCACCGCGCTGACCTCGGGGTTGGTCACCACCAGGACGCGGTCTGCGGCAGCGATGGCATTTCGGAACCCGCGTTCAATGCCCGCAGGTGAGTCAATGAGGACGAAATCAGCATCAGGCCGAAGGTCGTTACAGATGCGTACCATGTCTGAAGGCGATACAGCATTCTTGTCGCGAGTCTGTGCGGCGGGAATCAGGTACATCTCCGGATAATGTTTGTCGCGGATCATCGCCTGCTTCAATTTGCATCGTCCTTCAATCACATCCACAATATCATATACGATCCGATTTTCAAGACCCATTACAACATCCAGATTGCGCAAGCCAATATCGCCGTCGATGCAGACAACTTTTTTACCATCCATCGCAAGAGCATTGGCAAGGTTTGCAACGGCTGTGGTCTTACCCACGCCGCCTTTTCCAGATGTAACAGTAATCACTTGAGCGGTCATATTAATTCCTAAAAAATAAATTAGCCTGTTTGCCAAAGTTCAGCTTGCAATCGTCCCTCGCTGTTAATACTGGCAATCTCCGGCTTGGGATCTTTTTGTGGTTTAAGCATCGCAGAGACTTCATCTGCAATGCGCAATTGGTTAGCTGAAAGATCAAGTGCACAAATAAACGCTGCACGGTCGCCTTTGGAACCTGCATGAATCATGCCGCGCACCCGTCCCCATACAATAACATTACCTTCCGCAACGATCTCGGCGCCCGGGTTTACATCACCAAAGACAACAATGTGACCGGGAAATTCAATGCGTGTTCCAGAGCGAAGAGTCTTATTGACAAATAAAGCCGTGTCTTCTGTGATCGTATCCGCAAACTGCCTGTGTTCTTCCGGCCTCGGCTTGGAAATGCGTGTGGCAAGCCCCAACAATTGTGCAGTCTGCTCGGTTGTTGGAGATTCACTTACAACCGCCCATAAAACCACATTTCTTTCCGACAGATGATCGCGCAAGTCGACCAGGTCATTCACTTTTAAAATTTGTGTCCCAACATCCATGGCAAGGCGTGCACCCTGAAAAAATGACGGACGTTCATCGATCTGCGTAAGCAAGGCAATACGCTGGTCTTCCCAAGGCGCATCTGCAAATGTCGCAAGAAGTCCATCGCGTATTCCTTTGATCTGGACAAGAGAAGTAAGTTGCTCCATAGGATGGTTTCAGAATTTTTATCAGTTTGAATTATACCTGATGAAAGCGCATCATCTATTGACCTGGAGCCTGGTCGCCCTGTGCAATGTCAATGGCCTTGATCTCAAAATAAGCCTTAATCACACGTTCCACCATTGGGCCTGCCACGCTTGCGCCTTCGCCGCCGTTATAAGCAAATGCCAATACGATGATCTCAGGATCGTCGTAAGGTGCGTAAGCGAGCGTCCATGAATGAGTAGGCCATGCACCGAAGTTACAACGATTGGCGGCACGCGCAACATCATCACAGTATTCGGCAGTGCCGGTTTTGCCCGCCACTGCAATGGGAAAGTCATCGAAGAGGTCATTCAGTGTACCGAAGAGATTGGCAGTCACTGCCAGCCTTGTCCCCTCGCGCACTGCCTGAATGGATTCAGGCTCAACGATCTTCAAGTCATCCTCATTCAAATCGCAATATGCGCCATCACAGGAATAGTTTTGAATCAGCGGCGTAACGGTCACATCCCATTTCATGTTTGGGGTGAAAGGCGAAATCTGATAACTGCCAGGGGTCTCAAAATCAGTGACAGTAAAGTCTGTAGGATTGAACCACATTGACACAACATTGCCGTCGCCATCGGTCACCTCGCGGACAATTGTGGGCTGCATCAACTTGCCACTATTTGCAATCACTGCACCAGACATGAGAACCTGTAAAGGAGTGGTCAAAACGTAGCCTTGCCCCACGCTGGCAATATAAGTGTCACCTGTGGACCAATTCTCGCCAGTGTTGATACGTTTCCATTGCGGGTCTGGGATTAACCCATCCTGTTCGCCTAATAACTCGATCCCAGAGCGTTCATCATACCCAAGCGCACGGGCATATTGACGAAGTCTTTCAATACCCAACCCCTGGGTGATCTCATCTTCGTATCCGCCACCAAGTTTATAAAAGCATACATTACTTGAAAACGCGATGCATTGCAGGAAACTAATAGGGCCAAAGCCCTCCGGGCGCTGATCGAATATATGATCTACGAATGGGCGTGTATTATTATCCGTACATACATCGTTGGGGTTAAATCTTTCGCAGAGCAATAATTGTCCCGGGGCTTGGATGATATCGTCCAGGTCAACCACGCCTTCATTTATTGCGCCGGTTGCTGTAGATAGTTTGAACACAGAACCTGGGGGATACTCAGCAGAAATAGCATTATTCAACAGCGGTTTGCGCGGATCCTGACTCAATTGATCGTAATAATAAGAGGGAATTATCCGCACGAAACGATTGTTCTCATAACTCGGATAGGACGTCATCGCAAGGATCTCGCCTGTCTTTGGATTCATCGCAATAATGACCCCACTCGAGATGCGTACGCGTCCGAAGTATGTATTCCAAAAATCTATTTCCTGTAGCAAAGTTGCTTCAGCGGCGGCTTGCAGACGTGTATCAATTGTCAAATAGACATTATGTCCCGGCACAGAGGGTATGGGCGGTTCCAGGTTGCGAATTTCCTGCCCAGCCACATCAATTTGAACCACGCGCAAACCGTTTCTGCCAGCAAGAATATCCTGCAGTGAGGCCTCAACGCCGGAGTAACCTATTTTGTCGCGGTTAGGTATGAATCCCTGTGCGCGCAACTCCTCTTCCTGAGAGGCAGGGATCGGGCCTAGAAATCCGATCAGATGGGCTGTGAGCGAACCGGTTGGATAATCACGAATCGGTTCAACCTCAACCTCCACACCTGGCCAATCAACTGACTGCTCTTCCACCATCCGGGCGATTTCCTCTGAAACATTGCACTTCACTTTCACAGGGCTATAAGGCGCAAGTGTATCCTGCAAGGCCACCAGTTGAGCGATCCCCGGCCCTTCCACGCAAGCCGCAAACAGCTTGGCTTCTTCCAGTGATTCGTCTGTCACCGGTCCGCCTACAGGGACATCTATCAGCTCAGAAAGATCACGATAAATATTCTGAATATCAGATTCGTCTTCGGGCAAGCTAGCGGGTGTGATCGTAATATTATAGGATGCAAGGTTGCGCGCAAGGATATATCCATTGCGGTCGTAAATAATTCCGCGCGGGGCCGGCACACTGACTTCGTTCGTGAAATTATCAATGGCGCGAGCAGACCATACAGACCCTTCAGACACTTGCAGGTTAATCAGCCTCAAGAGCAAGGCGATAAGCGCCAAAAACACAACGATATATACTGTGGTAAGCCGCCATGTCTCAAAACGGACAGGGCGAGATGCCGAGCCAGAACTCATTTATTACTCCTCTACGGGATAAACCCAACGCGCCAGATCGCGCATAAAGGTATAGATAGGTATTGAGAATAACATATTAAGCAAAAGACTTGGCAAAGTGATCAACCCGATTACATCAGAGAATAAAAAGGGAGTACCCGAAATTCGCAAAACAGCAAACGACAAGAGATGGATAAATAATGTGCCAATAAAAACAACCCCGAACATTGCCAGCAACGGAGCCTGCCAGACGCGTTTTTGCAATATTTGTGCTATGAAAACAACACCCAGGTATCCAAATACTAAAATAATGAAAGGCAAACCAGACACAAAGCCAAGCATCAGGCAGAGAGTTATCGCCCAGTGCCATGAAGATTTGACGCGTTCCTGCAACGCCCAGGCAGCCAAAAGGATCAGTGGCAGGTCGGCATAGCCCGAGATCAAGTTGATTTGGCTAACTACAGAGGACTGAAGGATGACCGCCAGCCCAAGCAACGGGAACGCGATAATATTTCGCATGTTTATGAATTTATGGGGATGGCAACGGTTCGAGAGGAGTAATATCCACCGGGCGGAAGTTGGTAATCACCAGAACGATTTCGAGGCGGGAGAAATCCACTGCAAGTTGAACGGTGGCCTGTTGGAATAATTCAAATTCAAGGCTGCGGAGCGTAACCACCTGCCCGATGATCAAGTCTGAAGGATAACCACCACCCAGGCCCGAGGTCAGAAGGAGATCGCCCGGTTCCACAACCGCATTTTGCGAGATCATATCCAGCGAAACATCACCGGTTACAGAGCCAAAGGCAACGGCGTTAGTCTCGGCATTTTGCAGATAAACATTAACAGCCGAAGCGGGATCGGTGATCAACTGTACCCGGGCGGCATCCGCAATTACCGCATCGATACGGCCAACCAATCCTTGATTCGTTACAACAGGCATACCTCGCCGAATATCGTCATTTGAACCGCGATTGATGATGATGTAATGCAAAAATGGACTGGGGTCACGGCCAATCACGGCGGCAGCTTTGTATGTGCTTTCAGGGTTTGAGCGAGAGAAATCAACCAGAGCCGCAAGGATTTCAGTTTCGTTCACTCTCTGCTGAAGCTCGATGACTTGCGCCTGCAACTGCGAAACTTGTGTTTCCAATTCCGCGTTTCGGTTACGCAGCGAGACAATGTCACGTGGCGCGGTAATAAAATCCTGCATACCCAGAAAGCGTGAGGAAAACCAGGTTTGAACATCTATTAATACGGAACTGAATTGTCTGGAAGCCGAGCCAAAGAAACCGCCAAGGGATAGGGCAAGAATCCCCCCCACCACAAGGAAAATAATAGTTGTTTGTAAAGAACGGGAATTCATTTTTTATCAGTCTCCAAGGAAGAGACTGCAAAAGCGTTCGTTATCCAATATGGCGCGTACTACCGCGTTCCAAGCCGACCAAATAACGTCCAAGAATGTCAAACTCCTCAAAGATCATTGCAGCGCCGCGCGCTACACAAGTAAGTGGGTCTTCTGCAACCCAAACACGTAATTTCAATTCATCGGTCAGGCGTTCTGCCAAACCCTGCAAAAGTGCTCCACCGCCTGCGAGACAGATACCGATATCCATTAAGTCTGCCACAATTTCGGGGGGGATTTCATCCAATGCATCGCGCACCGTATCGATAATAACCTGCACAGAGCCTGAGAGGGCTTCACGTATTTCAACGGAGGATACTTCAATTGTTTCAGGCAAGCCTGTTACAAGATTGCGGCCTCGTACTTCCATTGTTTTTTCAGGCTGAAGTGGATACGCGGAACCGATTTGCCACTTTATTTGTTCAGCAATCCCTTCACCGATCAGCATATTGTATTTATTGCGAAGATACTGCACAACATCCTGATCCATCTCATCACCTGCAACGCGCAGGGAACGGGATGCAACCACACCGCTCATCGACATCACTGCAACTTCGGTGGTGCCACCGCCGATGTCAACAACCATCGAGCCGCGAACTTCTCCAATTGGCAGACCAGCTCCGAGCGCAGCCGCGATCGGTTCTTCGATCAACATGGCCTGACGCGCACCGGAGGCCATCACGGCATCATAAACGGCACGTTTCTCCACTTCCGTTACGCCTGTTGGAAGACCGACGATCACACGCGGACGTGGAAGAGGAACAATGCTTTGTTCATGGACTTTGCCAATAAAATATTCAAGCATGATCTGAGTGACATCAAATTCAGAAATGACTCCATCACGAATCGGACGCACAACCACTACATTCCCCGGCGTTCGCCCAACCATTTCTTTCGCTTCAAGGCCAATTGCCAATGGTTGTCTTAATTTCTTATCAACAGTAACCCAGGATGGTTCGTTAATAACAATCCCCTTACCGCGAACATGAACGAGAGTGTTCGCTGTGCCAAGGTCTATGGCAATGTCCAGAGAAAAAAGGCCTAACAGCCAGTTGATAGGGTTGAAGGCCAAAATCAGGCTCCTAAGTGAGATATTATACCGAATGGAACAGTCGACAACATTATACCATGAGCGTTAAAAATGGATTTTATAGTTGCGCAATCCCCCACAGGGGGTAAAATTGGCTGACTATATAATTTTAAGTACCCGGAGGAATATCATGTCCAAGTTTGCAGTCGTTACAGATAGTACAGCTTATCTTCCACCAGAGCTTCTTAAAAAGCACAACATCACAATGACACCACAGGTATTGATTTGGGGAAACGAAACATTTCGCGATGGGGTCGATATTCAACCGGCTGAATTTTACAGGCGCTTGGAAATCGCAAAAGTTATGCCTTCCACTTCACAAGTTTCGCCGGCAACCATGCAATCCACTTTTCAGGGATTGGTTGATCAGGGGTATGACGTTCTGGGTATCTTCGTTTCATCTAAACTTTCCGGTACATTACAGTCTGCGGTTCAAGGCAAAGACATGATGGGAAGCGCAGGTGAAAAAGTAACATTGGTTGATAGCCAATCCACTGCAATGGCAATGGGATTTCAGGCACTTGCCGCCGCCCGCGCAATGGAAGCTGGAGCCAGTTTAAAAGAATGTGCTGCGCTGGCAGAAAAGGCTCATGAGCGGACCGGCGTTTTCTTTGCTGTGGATACGCTGGAATTTCTGCATCGCGGCGGACGTATTGGCGGCGCGCAAAGATTTATCGGCTCTGCTTTGAATCTGAAGCCAATCCTCGCGCTCAAAGAAGGCAAAGTAGAAGGTGTGGAAAGAATCCGCACCAAGAGCAAAGCACATGATCGAATCCTTGAATTGGTTTCGGAACAAGTGAAGGGAAAATCAAATATCCGCATCGCGACATTACACGCAAATGCCGCTGAAGATGCGAAAAAACTTCTGGAGCGAGCCGCAACTGAACTCTCACCTGTGGAAACAGTATTCACAGAAGTAAGCCCTGTTGTTGGTACTCATGCGGGACCAGGGACAGTTGGTTTGGCCTTTATGTTTGACTAAACATAAACGAAAAGTCATCGTTGGCAAAACAGGCTTCGGGTCCGCTCGGAGCCTGTTTTGCTAGTCATCGGCTATAATCGCAAATATGAGTCATAACATCCCACTGGTTATTGGCATTGCAGGCGGGTCGGGGTCTGGAAAAACAACTGTCGCGCAGGAGATTTTGAATCGAGTTGGAGCCGATAAAATTGCATATCTTCAACACGACTCATATTACAAAGACCTGACTGGTTTGCCGCCTACACTGCGCAGGGATGTCAACTTCGACCACCCTGATTCCCTTGAAACTGGATTACTGATCAAGCACGTCGAATCATTGCGGGACCTTCAGCCTGTTGAAGTCCCGATCTACGATTTCTCCACCGACAGCCGCACCGGCCAGACCTTTACCGTGGCGCCGCGCGGTGTAATTATCGTGGAGGGGGTATTGATCTTCGTAGAGCCTGAATTACGAAAATTGTTTGATGTAAAAATTTTTGTGGATGCAGATGCGGATATCCGCTTTATCCGCCGCCTACATCGTGATATTTCCGAACGCAATCGTACAACTGAATCTGTCATCAAACAATATGAAGCAACGGTGCGCCCCATGCACCTTGAATTTGTTGAACCGTCCAAGCGATACGCAGACGTGATCATCCCCGAGGGTGGTCACAACAAAGCCGCACTGGACATGGTTGTTGCAAGAATAGAAACACTACTTAAATAAGGAGAGAATAATGGCAAAACAATGGACCACACCACCTGCAATGCAGATCGACCCAAAGAAGCAATACAAGGCACATATGGAAACCGATAAAGGCACCATGGTGATCGAGCTCTTTGCAGACAAGACCCCCATCACTGTGAACAGTTTTGTATTCCTGGCACGAGAAGGGTTTTACGATGGCGTAATCTTCCATCGTGTGATCGGTAATTTTATGGTGCAAGGCGGTGACCCAACCGGCACCGGCCGCGGCGGACCCGGCTATAAATTTCAGGATGAATTTCACCCCAGCCTGAAACATGACAAACGCGGGGTTCTCTCCATGGCAAATGCAGGGCCGGGCACGAACGGCTCGCAATTCTTTATCACGCATGGCCCCACCCCACATCTGAATGGGAAGCACAGCGTCTTCGGGCAGGTTGTGGAAGGAGAGTATGTGCTGATGTCCATCCCAGAACGCGACCCAAGTAATGTAAATGCACCGGCAGTGAAGATCATCCGTGTCACCATCGAAGAAAGTTAAGGAGCCTGCCCTGAGCTCGTCGAAGGGTTCCAAGGCCCAAAAGTTAAAGAGTTCAAAGGTTTCAAAGTCAAAAAAGATTTCTCGAAAGAGAATGGAAGCACCAAAAGCTAGAGTACAGTCAAAGACGAGTATTGCAGCGGTCAAACACCAACCTGAGAACTTACAAACTCTAAAACCTGCAACCAGTTTAACCACGAATCTCTTACGCATTCTGGCGATTGCGGCCGTTATCGGGATTACGGTTTACATTTTCAGCATCCGTGATCGTGTGGATGAATTTGCGGCCTATGGGTATCCCGGCATCTTCCTGGTGGCTTTGCTCGCCAATGCGACTGTCTTTTTGCCTGCGCCCGGTGTTGCAGTTGTATTTGCAATGGGAAGTATTTTCAATCCACTCGGCGTTGCACTCGCGGCGGGGACAGGCGGCGCACTCGGCGAACTTTCAGGTTTTCTCGCAGGCTTCAGCGGACAGGCAGTTGTAGAGCGAACGGATGTCTACAATAAGGTCAATCCATGGATCGAAAAATATGGTGGCTGGGCAATCCTGATGCTATCTGCAATTCCCAACCCGTTCTTTGATATTGCGGGGGTTGCAGCAGGCATGGCGAAAATGAAATTCTGGCGTTTCCTGCTTTTCTGTTGGGCAGGCCAGCTCATCAAAATGGCGATATTTGCTTTTGCAGGCGCATACTCAATCGACTGGATCGCAAGTTTCTATGAGTAGGTCATTTTATACAGGTCACGCATTGTGCGTGGCCTGTTCTATATAAGGAGAATCAAAATGAACAGCTACAATAAACTGGATTCGTACGTCGATAAAAATCTTGATAAAAGTCTTGAAGAACTTAAACGCTATGTGGCACAGCCCAGCATCAGCGCGCAGAACCTGGGGTTGAAAGAGTGTGCAGCCATTGTCAAAGAAATGTTGGAGAAGCGGGGCTTCAAAGCAGAGATCATGGCCACAGAGGGCGCGCCGGTTGTCTTTGCCGAACGCAAAGGCAAAGGCGACAAGACCCTGTTGATATACAATCATTATGATGTCCAGCCGCCGGAGCCATTGGAGTTATGGGAAAGCCCACCTTTTGAGCCGCAGATCCGTGATGGAAAAATGTACGGGCGCGGCGTGAGCGATGACAAGAGTCATCTCACATCGCGCTTATATGCCATCGACGCGATCTTGAAAGAAGAAGGCGATCTGCCATGCAATATCAAATTCATCGTCGAGGGCGAGGAGGAGACCTCCAGCGTTCACCTGCATGATTTCATTCGCGAACATCTGCCCATGCTCAAAGCGGATGCCTGCATTTGGGAATTCGGCGGCGTGGACCATCGCGACAGGCCCATGCAATACCTCGGTTTGCGCGGAATTTGCTATGTCGAATTATCGGTCACCTCGCTCAGCACGGATGTCCATTCGGGGCTGGGTGGCAGCATCCTGCCTAACGCGGCGTGGAGACTCACATGGGCACTGAACAGCTTGAAGGGAGTCGATGAACGCATCCGTATCCCCGGCTTTTATGATGATGTGGTCCAGCCATCCGCGCGCGACCGCGAATTAATGGATGCGCTTCCCGATGTGGCAGACGAATATAAATCACGTTATGGCGCGAAGGAATTTATCAAAGGCCTAACGGGTGGCACAGACTTGAAAATGGAAGAGGTCTTCGTGCCCACCTGCACCATCTGCGGACTCACGAGCGGCTATCAAGGCCCTGGCTCGAAAACCGTTCAACCTGCTTTTGCCTCCGCCAAGGTTGATTTCCGCCTCGTACCAGATCAAAAACCTGAAGACATCCTAAAGAAACTTCGCGCACATCTTGATGCCGAGGGCTTCAGTGATGTTAAGATCGATTTTCTTGGAGGCGAGCCCGCAGCGCGTACTGACCCCGATGATCCCTTCGTAAAGATCGTAGTGGACACAGCTGAGGATGTTTATGATGCGAAAATGGAAGTTGTACCCATGATCGGCGGCTCTGGCCCCAGTTACCCGTTCGTACATGACCTGAACCTGCCCGTTGTGACGATGGGACTCGGCTACCCTGATACAAAAGCCCACGCCCCCAACGAGAACATCCGCCTCGATCTGTACTTACAACATGCGAAGCATATGGTGCGTGTGATCAAAGAGTTTTCAAAGTAATAACTCCCGTCATTGCGAGGCGGTGCTCGTCCGCCGAAGCAATCTCTGACAGAGTTGGAGATTGCTTCACCACCAAAGTGCAAGAACGGTGGTTCGCAATGACGGGAACCATGAAGTGACCTTATTCACTCCAATTTAGTGACATTCTTTTTGACAAATTTGCTTATAATGTGTTTGTAACAAATTTCACGAACTAGTTTTTCTAAAACACATTTGGAGGCAAAATGTTTGTCGGTGAAAGAATGTCCCACCCTGTTATTACTATTGCGCCTGAAACCTCGATCCATGATGTGTTCGCTATGTTCAAGCGAGAGCACATCCGCCGCGCACCAGTCATTAAAGACGGAAAATTGATCGGCATTGTTTCTGAGCGCGATCTGTTGAATGCATCCCCCTCTCCGGTCACCAGCCTGAGCGTTTGGGAAATGAACTACTTGATCAGCAAAGTGACCGTGAAACAGGTCATGAGCAGGAAAGTTAAAACCATTGACGTGAACACGCCCATCGAGGAAGCTGCACGCATCATGGCAGACTCCAAAATTGGTGGTTTGCCTGTCCTGCGCTTTGGCAAAGTCGTCGGTATGATCACAGAGACGGATTTGTTCAAGATCTTTCTAGAATTGATGGGCGCACGCACAAAGGCATTGCGTGTCACGGCCCTGATCGATAACAAGCCCGGTGCCCTTGCCGCAGTCACCAAGGCGATTGCGACTGCTGGCGGAAACTTCATCTCGTTCGGTCAGTTCTCTGGCAATGACCCAGGTACAAGGGTATTGACCTTCAAAGTATCAGGCATCACAAAAGAAGCTGTGAAAAAGTCACTTGATAAGATAGTGAATAAATTCTGGGATATCAGACTTAGCTAATTAAATCGAATAATACCTAACAATGAAAGTGCGCACGGATTTTCTGTGCGCACTTTCATATCGAGCTTCATTGAAATATCATTTGATTAACGCAGGAACCGCCACCCACTCCCCCGCAATCTTCGGATGTTCAGCCATCGCCAGCTTTCCACTTTCTATAAGCTTGGTAACAGCTTTCTTCACAACCTCATTCCCCCAGCCGAATAGTTTATTCAAATCGCGCAATTGCGCCGCGCCGACCATGTCGAAATACAATTCCAATAATTTCGCGCGTGCCTGTGTTTCCTTGATGACTCGTGCCTGCTCGGCAAGGTTCGGATAATGCCGCGTGACAATTTCGTAGATGTGCGAATACTTCCACGCGCCTGCCTGCGCCACGCCGACGGGCAAAATCTTAAAATCTCTTTGCAACTGTTCCAGGGCTTTATTGAATTCAGAATCTTTGGCGTTGGATAACTTCGCCTTCATGCGCAGATCCAGAGTGTTCAATTTGCCGTTGTCGAGCAAGGTCTCATACACTTGTTTGGAGGTTTGTGTTAATCGCCCCTCCTGGTAGGCGATGAGATAGTCTTCTTCGGGCGAGCCGTAATTTTCAGAGAGCGCGTAAAAATAAGGGACTGCCTCCAAAGAAATCATAGTCGCTTTGCCGCGCAATATTTTTCCGTAATACCAAATCTTTTTATCCAGCGCATCGTCTTTCCAGCTCCAGGTGATGTGACCAGGGTCATCATGCTTATCAGCCACGGGACGATTACCTGCAACTGCTGTCCACAGCGAGGGCAGGTCAATGCCTTTGATGGGCCAAAAATAAACAAAGCCACGCTTGTTGACGAAAGTCAATGCTTGGGATGGAGAAGAAAGCCTTTTAGTGGGAGGCAGGCCGAAGGCGCCGCCTTGAGCGTGTCGAAAGGTCCGCGTGCGAAGCGAATCTAGTTTTTTCAAGTCGATCAGCATGATGGAATTTTAGTCCACATGCGTTACAATCGCAAATCATGCAGCCCAGTCCGATCATCCAAATATATAAGAACATCGACGAGCTAAACGACTCTACGACGCGTGCCTTCATTGAGGTTGCAAATGAGGCGATCAAAGAACGCGGATGTTTTATGGTAGCACTCTCTGGCGGCAACACGCCGATGAAGTTATATGAAAAACTCGCGCAAGCAAAAGTAGACTGGGCTCACATACACTTTTTCTGGGGCGACGAGCGCTGCGTGCCTGTGGACGATAGCGAAAATAATTATGGGCAGGCGAAAAAAGTTTTATTCGACAAAATCAATCTCCCTGAGAACAATATTCATCGCATCCTATCCGAACGTAAGCCTGCTGATGCAGCCGATCAATATGCTCTAACACTGAAGCAGTTTGCGGACGCGCCTCTGGCATGGCCGCGCTTTGACTTGGTGCTGCTCGGCATGGGCGAAGATGGGCACATTGCGTCCCTTTTCCCAGGCTCGCCCGTTGATGTGGACTCCCCCACCCTGGCTGTAACAGCAAATTATCAAGACCGCCCTGCCAACCGCGCAACATTGACTCAAAATGTTTTCAACAGCGCCAGAAATATTTTTTTTCTTGTAACAGGCGCAGGTAAGGCAGAAACGTTGAATAGAGTCTTAAATGGCAGATACTTGCCTATGGAATTACCCGCACAAAGAATTAACCCCAGTGCTGGAAAAGTCACCTGGTTTGTGGACGAGGCAGCGGCTAGCAGATTATGAACACAGTTCGTCATTGCGAGCGAGTGAGAACGAGCGAAGCAATCCCCAACTAGAACAGTAGATTGCTTCGCCGGGAATGGCCCCTCCTCGCAATGACAAAATAAGAAAAAGGAGTTTTACATTATGGAATTAGCATTGATCGGTTTGGGAAAAATGGGATTGAATATGGCAACGCGCCTCGTGCGCGGCGGCCATCGCGTGGTTGGATATGCACGTACTCAGGAAAGCGTGGATGCCGCTATCAAGAACGGAGCGGATGGCGCGAACTCTTTAGAGGAAGCAGTTGAGAAACTCACTTCATCACCAAAGATCGTCTGGATCATGGTTCCTTCAGGGAAAACCACCACAGAGACTATTGAAAAGGTCGCCACTTTATTGAACAAAGGCGACATCATCATCGATGGTGGTAATTCAAACTACAAAGAAACTATTAGTCACGCCGCGATGCTGGAAGCCAAAGGCATAGAGTTTGTAGATTGCGGAACCAGCGGCGGTATTTGGGGACTCGCCGAAGGCTACAGCTTGATGATCGGCGGGAAGGAATCGGTAACTGAAAAACTCAAACCCATCTTTGAAACGCTTGCTCCAGCAAAAGATTTAGGCTGGGGACGAGTCGGCCCACATGGCGCTGGTCATTATGTAAAGATGGTTCATAATGGAATTGAATACGGCATGATGCAGGCTTTTGCTGAGGGCTTCGGCATCTTGAAAGCCAAAAAAGAATTTGACATGGATCTCTCTCAAATCTCACATATCTGGCAGCATGGCAGCGTTGTCCGCTCGTGGCTGTTGGATTTGGCGGCCAATGCGCTGGATGAAGACACCGAATTGACAGACATCAAGCCCTGGGTGGCAGATTCAGGCGAGGGCCGCTGGACAGTTTTCGAATCAATCGATTTGGATGTGCCAGCGCCTGTGATCACCCTCGCGCTGCAGATGCGCTTCGCCAGCCGTGACGAGCAGAATTATCCCGCGCGCATGTTGGCAGCCCTGCGTAATCAATTTGGTGGACATGCCATCAAGAAAACTGAGTAATCCTTTTTGAACCGCGAAGAGCGCCAAGCCCGCCAGGAAACCAAAGATTTCTTCGCGAACTTCGCGGGCTTGGCGGTAAGATTTATAGGTAAAGCATGAACAACCCTTCTAATACTGGATTATTAACAACGATCATCATCTTTGGCGCATCTGGCGACCTGACGCAGCGCAAGTTGATCCCTTCACTGTTTAATCTATTCCGCAAGCGGCGAACACCGAAAAATTTCAAGATCGTTGGCTTCGCAAGTACCGCCTATACTGACGAGCAGTTCCGAGAACATTTATATAAAGGCGTCAAGGAACATGCCAGTTTTACCTTCACCGATGAAGAGTGGAACGTCTTCGCGCCAAATCTGCATTACATCTCCGGCAAATATACCGAAGCAACTGACTTCAAGAAGCTGGCCGAATACCTTACCAAACTGGAAAACGGCGAAGGGAATCGACTTTTTTACATGGCGCTTCCGCCTTCATTGTTCCCAGATACCATTGAAAATCTCGATGCATCAGGTCAACTGCACGAGAATGGAGCCTGGCGGCGCGTGATCCTCGAAAAACCCTTCGGCACGGATATGGCTTCTGCTATTACATTGAACAAACAAGTGCACAAAGCTTTACAGGAAAATCAGATATATCGCATCGACCATTATCTTGGCAAGGAAACGGTGCAAAATATTTTGTTCACGCGTTTCGCCAATACCATCTTTGAACCAATTTGGAATCGCAACTACATCGACCATGTTCAAATTACTGTGGCCGAAAAGGTCGCGCTCGAACATCGCGCGGGTTTTTACGACAGCGTCGGCGTTTTGCGCGATATGTTCCAAAACCATCTTTTGCAATTGCTGACCCTCGTCGCCATGGAACCGCCTGCCTCTTTTAGCGCAAGCGCCTTGCGGAATGAAAAGGTAAAAGTCCTCAGCGCGATCCAGCCCATGACTCCCGAACAGGTTGCAGTGAACACGGTGCGTGGGCAGTACAAAGCCTATCGCAGTGAAAAGCAGGTCGATCCAAATTCCAACACACCTACGTATGCGGCCTTACGTCTCTTCATCAACAACTGGCGTTGGAAAGGTGTGCCTTTCTATTTGCGCTCGGGCAAAAATCTCACTGAAAAACAATCACAGATCATCATTCAATTCAAAGAGCCGCCGCTTGCCATGTTCCCGATGCAAACCATGAAGCCAAACATTCTCGTGCTCTACCTTCAGCCTGATGAAGGCCTGCACGTCCGTTTTGAGGCCAAGGCGCCAGATACTGTTGCCGAGACCCGTTCGGTGGATATGGAATTCCATTACGCAGACTCCTTTGGTCAAACTGCAATTCCCGAATCCTACGAAAGACTTCTGCTGGATGCAATACAGGGAGATGCTTCGCTTTTCACCCGCGCAGATGAAGTGGAAACAGCCTGGTCGCTGATCGATCCTATTTTGCAGACATGGGAAACGCATCAGACTCCGCCGTTGGCTGTTTACAAGCCAGGGAGTTGGGGCCCCACTGAGGCCTACGATCTGCTCGCCCGCGATGGCCGTCGCTGGCTCAACGAAGAAGCGAGCATGATGTTGGATAAATAATTTAGAACAGTTCTTATGGATGGGGCGCAATCTAAATGAATCCCTAAATAATAGAAACACAGCTTTGCAACACAGACTGTGCTTCTATTATTTTATTTGCAACCAAATCAAAGATACATCGTAAATAAACCAGAAAATCAATCCCCAAGCGGGAGAACCATCATAAAGGAAAACCAAGATGAAATACATGAAATTACTAACATTGACGTTTCTTGCCCTGCTGATAGCGGCCTGCGGAGCAGCACCAACTGCCACCGCTGAAGCGACCCCCATCCCCACCGTCATCGCGGACGATACCATTATTTCCGAAGGTCGGCTGGAGCCCATTCACTACACAGAACTGGCTTTGAATGCCAATGGCCTGATCACCGAAGTATTGTTGGAAGAAGGTGACAACGTCGCGGCTGGAGATTTGGTTGCGCGATTACAATCCAGCGAAGCAAAGACACTCGAAACAGCACAAGCAGATGCCGCACAGGAACTCACCGCTGCCTATCAGGAATTTCGTGATGCACGCATCAAAGTGGATAACTTTGATGTCCCCTCCAAGTTTGACGGCATGACTCCCACCCAGGCCGTTGAGGAAATGCTCGTCAAGCTCAACGAGCAGCGCGTGCTTTTTGAACCCTACCAGCATCTTGATGCGAAAAAACTCAAGCTCTCTGATGAAGAGGAAAAAGGTGATAGACCCGTGCAAGGCATCGCCAAGATCCGCAAGAAGGCGTTGGATAATGCCTGGGCTTTTTATCGGCTTGCCATCCAATGGATGGAACTCGAAACCAATCTCCAGAACGCAGAGGCGCGGCTTGTCGTCGCCCAACGAGATTATGATGCCCTACAAGACCCATCCTTCTCGGAAGATACAGCGGGCGCTCGTGCTGCGCTTGCCAATGCAGAAGTCCGTGCGCCTTTCGCTGGCGTGGTTACAAATTTGGATCTCAAAGTTGGCGAATTTGAAACCTCTGGTGAGCCCGTTGTGACCATTGCCGAT
The DNA here is from genome assembly GCF_057083605.1 of Candidatus Villigracilis sp. NCBI lineage: Bacteria > Bacillati > Chloroflexota > Anaerolineae > Anaerolineales > Candidatus Villigracilaceae > Candidatus Villigracilis > Candidatus Villigracilis sp. The sequence goes on from NZ_JBXMTI010000062.1 coordinate 133,640, forward strand.
ACATCCAGATGGATCATCAAAACCACTGACCTTACTGAAATTGACGTGGTCAATATCACAGAAGGCCAGCCCGTCACCATCAAATTGGATGCTCTGCCTGGTATGGAATTCAAAGGCAATGTGCTTGCCATCGGAAATAATTACACGGTCAACCAAGGCGACGTTGTGTACGAAGTCACCATCCTGCTGACAGACATAGATGTCGCCATGCGTTGGGGCATGACTGCTGTAGTTACATTCGAATAAAAAGCGCAAAAACTCCGAAGGAGTGCAAGGATTATAGTTTTACGAATTAATTATCAACAACCCCGAAGGGGTGGCACGAATCTCTCACAATTCAATATCATCCCTTCGGGATTAGAAAAAATCCGCAAATGTCTATAATCCTAACATCCCTACGGGATTGAAATCATGCACAATCGTATCTATCTTTCAGACATACCCTGTGCACTTTAGAAAGAGACCATCATGGCTATTTCATTTTTCAAACAAAAGGCTGAGGGCGAGCAAGTTGGGAACCGCCCCATCATAGACCTGCACGAGGTCAACAAATACTACAAGACCGCCATCGGTGATTACCATGCGCTGGAAAATGTGGATTTGCAAATCAACGCAGGTGAGTTCGTCAGCATTATCGGTAAATCAGGCAGCGGCAAGACCACCCTGCTGAACATGATCACAGGCATTGATCGCCCCACAACTGGTAAAGTCTGGGTCAACGGGACGGGCGTACATGGGTTGAATGAAAACAAGATGGCGCGCTGGCGTGGCAAGAATCTCGGCATCGTCTTTCAATTCTTTCAATTGCTTCCCATGATCTCTGTCATCGAAAATATCATGCTGCCTATGGATTTCTGCCGCACATATCCGCTCAACGAACGCCGCAAACGCGCCGTGGAATTATTGGAACTGGTTGAGCTTGCAGAACACGCGCACAAACTTCCTACCGCGCTTTCTGGCGGACAGCAGCAACGCGTAGCGATTGCGCGCGCGCTCGCCAATGATCCACCCGTAGTCATCGCAGATGAACCGACAGGAAACCTTGATTCAAAAACAGCCGAGTCTGTGTTTGCACTGTTTAACGATCTTGTTGCAAAAGGCAAGACCATCATAATCGTGACACATGATAGTGGGCTTGCAAAACGCACGCATCGCACCGCTCTTATTGCAGATGGCGAAATTGTCAACGAGTATGTTGCGAAGGTCATGCCCACGCTTACGCCAAGTCAATTACTGCAAGCTACAAAAACTGCAAAGCAACAAACCTACGAAGCGGGCGCAATGATCCTGGCTGAAGGCACAAATGCGGATACTTTTTACATCGTCTCCAAGGGGACTGTGGAGGTGATCCTGCCGCGCCCGAATCAATCGGATGTGATCGCGCTTCAACTCGGACCTGGAAAATGCTTCGGCGAAATGGAATTTTTCCACGAGACGAAGCATCGCGCGTCCATCCGCGCCTCGGAAGCGGGACCGGTGGAGGTGCTGGCCATCGGGTATGAAAAGCTGTCAGAACTGCTGGAACAGTCCGAGGCGACGCAGGAAGCGCTGCGTCAGATGGCGGATAAACATAACGGCGAGAATCTATCCTGGCGGGGAGTCTCATCATGATCAGTAGTCGCTGGAAAAAAGTCTGGGCCGATTTTTGGAGCAACCGCGGGCGGACTTTTCTGACCATCATCACCATCGCTGTCGGCGCATTTGCAGTTGGCTTCAACAGCAACCTGGGCCTGTATATGAACGAAAGCATGGACAGTGATTATCTTTCTGCAAACCCATCTGAAGCGCAAGTTTATGCTTCACCGCTCAATGACGACATGGTGAAGATGGCGCGGGACATTCCGGGTGTGGATACAGTGGAGGGGTTCTCGTCGGTTGGCGCGCGTATTATCCGACCTGATGGAACTTACGTGAATATCAATTTCACTGCGGTTGAAGACCCAAGCCTGTTAACTCTGGATACTCTCAAGCCGGCCATCGGTGAAACCAGCATTCCAAAATATGGAAACAAGGAAACCATCATCGATGCCAGTGCATTGTCGCTGGGCTACAAACCTGGGGATACCATTCTTCTGGAATTGGGTAATGGCAAGCAGCGTGAAGTTAAGCTGACGGGTTACATCCATGCGGTGACAGGGTTCCCATATAACCTTGCAAGTACAGTCAATGCGTACGTAACGCCCGATACCTTGGAGTGGCTGGGCGGAGATATCGCCAATTATGAACTGTTGGCAATCAGTGTTTCAGAAAAACAAACTGACGCGGAACATGTGACCGCCATAGCCCAAGCCGTTGCCGACCGTATGGAACGCGCCGGAGCCACTGTTTATTTCGTAAGTGTGTACCAGCCAGGCCATCATTTTGCATACAGCGTTACGCAAGGGGTATTTTTTGTGCTTGGCGTTTTGGGTTACCTGACCGTGTTGTTGAGCGGCTTCTTGATCGTCAACACCATCACAGCTTTGATGACCCAACATACAAGGCAGATCGGCATCATGAAAGCCACAGGCGGTAGTACTTCGCAAATCTTTGGCATGTATCTAGTACTAATTCTAGCTTTTGGGATTGGTTCATTGTTGATCGCTGTTCCATTGGCAAATGCAGTTTCCGCGAATATCGGCGCAGGCATGGCGCAATGGTTGAATTTCTATACCGAGCCATACAAAGGCTACAACGCAACATTGGTGCAGCAGGTGTTTGTCGCAATTGTTGTCCCATTGCTGGCCGCGATCCTGCCGATCTATAACAGTGTGAAAGTTACAGTCCGCGAGGCGTTGAGCGATTATGGACTCGGTGGAAATGCAAAGGCAAAGGATGACTCGGTTAATAAGAATTCTGTGTTGATCCCCCGCCCCATTCGCATCTCATTGCGCAATACATTCAGGCGCAAGGTGCGGCTTGGATTAACTCTGTTCACCCTTGTATTGGGTGGTGCGGTATTCATCGGTGTATATAACTTATGGGCATCGTTTGACCAGGTGATCGAAGATATTCAGGGGTATTTCCTGGCAGACATCAATATCTCCTTTGACCATGGTTATCGGTACGATAAGGTCGCCAACATTGCCATGAGCATCCCAGGTGTGGAAGGTGCGGAAGGCTGGCTCGAATATACGGGCACCCTCAAGATGGGCGACGAAGAAGCGGGCACACAAATCCTTTTTGTCGCGCCGCCATCCACATCCATCATGATCGACCCAATCATCACCTCAGGCCGTTGGCTGGAACCTGGGGATGAAAACGCAATCGTAATTGGCAACCATCTCCTACAAATGTTTCCCGACCTAAAAATTGGCGATTGGTTAACCATCGAAACGAACGGCAAAGAAACAGAATGGCAAATGGTTGGCACATACAGTATCACTGGCAACGTCAGCCCGCCGTTGTTGTATGTCAATTATGAATATCTGAGTGTATTGGTCGGTGAGCCAGAAATGGCTTATTCTCTGCGCATCATCACCACGCAACATGACTCAGCCACACAAAGACGGATCAACGACCAGATCCAGGCGGCGTTTGAAGCACGAGGCATTCAGATCCGCTCGACGCAATTGGGCGCTGACTTTATCCGCGACCAGAAGGCGCAAACAGACATCCTCGTCTACTTTATGCTGGTGATGGCAGGTTTGATCGCAATCGTCGGCGGGCTGGGCTTGATGGGCACGATGAGTATCAACGTATTGGAACGCACGCGCGAGATCGGCGTGATGCGCGCCATCGGGGCCAGCAATGGCGACATACAAGCCATTGTTATTACCGAAGGCATGGTGATCGGCATCATCAGTTGGGCTGTCAGCATCTTGATCTCAATTCCCATTACCAATGTTTTGTGCTTCGGTGTTGGAATGGCAATTCTCACCGCGCCGATGCCTCCCGTCTACGGTATTAGCGGAATCATTGCCTGGTTGATCTTTACAACCATATTGGGAACTTTTGCCAGTGCATTGCCTGCCAGAAGGGCATCACGATTGACTGTGAGGGATACATTGGCTTACGAGTAAGCAAACATAATTAACCCCAAATTTAATATGGGACGCGGACGAGCGCTGATGAACGCGGATTTAAAAAAGAATCTGCGTTTATCAGCATCCCATTTTGTTCTTAAAAACAAACTCACCCACGAAAGATTAATTTCGGGATGAGTTATTTTTTGGCTGTGGTCTAACCAAGCAAAAACTCAATCTCTTAACGCGAAGGGGCAAAGTCGCGAAGATTTTAAAAAGTCAATTCATTTTTTCACGCATTTGTGGATAAGTTACATTTTTGGGGTCGATTTTTTTCCTTGCATTCTGGCATCTTCCCCAAAAGGGCGACTGAAGTCACCACTACGAAACCTTAAGAAATTGTCTGAAAAGTAGGGACACAGCGAGTCAATTCAAGATTTTGGCCCTAAATCGTTTCGCTGTGTCCCTACAAATCCATATCTAAAGTTGAGATTTCAGACAGTCTCTTAGAGTTTTTTATTTTTTAATAGGAACCTTCCATGCTTAATGTGACCCTCTACACTCGTAAGAACTGCAAACTCTGCGATGAAGTAAAAGAAAATTTAAGTGAACTTCAATCCCAATATCCTCACCGACTGGTGGAAGTGGATATTTCTTTAGACTCTGCCTTAACTGCCAAATACGATATAGATATCCCCGTCATCGAAATTGGCCCCTACACCCTGAAGGCTCCCATCACCCGACAGAAACTACAAATGACAATTGGCGCGGCCTTCGATAGGAAGAATCAGCTTGAAAAGTTGGAAGACCCAGAATATAAAATGCGCGTGAAAAAAGGAAAAAATGTGACCTCAGGAGACCGCCTCTCATTTTGGATTGCCAAACGATATTTGATAATGTTGAATTTATTTATGCTCTTTTATGTTGGTTTACCATTCCTTGCACCAACCCTGATGAAAATGGGAGCTGAACTACCTGCTCAAGCCATCTACCGCATTTACAAACCGCTTTGCCATCAATTCGGTTTTCGTTCTTTCTTCCTTTATGGAGAGCAGCCGTTTTATCCGCTGGCAGAGGCGGGTGTAACTGGTGTAAAGACTTTTGAAGATGTAACAGGAATAGCCAACCTGGACGACCCATATAGCTATACTCGTTTTGAAGCCCGCAATTATATCGGTGATGATACTGTTGGTTATAAGGTCGCCTTGTGTGAGCGTGATGTCGCTATTTATTTTGCCATCCTGTTTTTTGGCATTATGTTTGCTCTAACAAAACGCCGCTTTAAGTCATTGCATTGGGTCTTCTGGCTGCTGATCGGGATCGCGCCGATTGGCCTGGATGGTTTCTCTCAGCTTTTCAGCCAGTTCAATTGGGAGTGGCTGGCTTCCATGATTCCTTATCGTGAGAGCACACCTTTTCTACGCATACTGACAGGTGCGCTCTTTGGATTTGCGACAGCATGGTTCGCTTATCCAAATATCGAAGAGTCAATGAACGAAACGCGCCAGTACTACATCAAGAAATTTGCAGTCAACCAGGCTTCGGAATAATGCCCTTTCACGAACATAAAGAACTGCGCTATTACAGCTTCGATATTTTTCCAACCGCGGTCACACAGGCAGTCTTCACCCGCCGCGGAGGTGTAAGCCCCGCTCCCTGGCAATCGCTGAACTTAGGTGGATCAGTGGGGGACGACCCTGCGCATGTGATGGAGAATCGCATCCGTTCATTTGATGCGCTTGGGCGCGCCCACGCTTCCATCCACGACGTGTGGCTGGTTCACGGCACAGACATTGTCTACGCTGATGCTCCTCGCCCGCTCGATCACCCATCCCAACGCGCGGATATTATCCTGACAGACAACCCCGAAGTCTCGCTCTTCATGCGCTTCGCAGATTGTGTCCCGTTATTATTCCACGACCCAAAGAAACATGTGATTGGTATTGCGCACGCAGGCTGGATGGGAACCGTGAAAGGCGTTGCAAAAAATGCCATAGAAGGAATGCAATCGCGCTATGGCTGCAAGCCCAAAGATGTCGTCGTTGGAATTGGTCCATCCATAGGCGTGGATCATTATGAAGTACGTGAGGATGTCATCTTGCAGTTCCGCGAGAAATATGGCAAAGATGCAGAGCAAATGATTCAAACCAGAGATGGAAAATCGTATCTTGATCTGTGGGCGGCAAATGAAATTCAATTGCAAAATGCGGGTGTTCAGCAAATTCAGGTTTCAGGTTTATGCACAGCCTGTCACTTGAATGACTGGTTCTCGCATCGCGCAGAAAAAGGCAAGACAGGCAGGTTCGGTGCATTGATGGCATTGGCATGAAAACTCTGGAGTCAGGCAGCTCGCTGCCTGACTATTTCCGTCAGCTTGCTGATGGAATCCAGAGTGAACAGACAGCGTGGCAAAATGCCTGGGTTGTACGAGCAGGTTCGGGTTAAGAAAGAAGCGATAAAATAAATCCATGAGCGAATTAGTCGAATCCATCCGCGCAAGATATTTATCAACCCTTGAAAGAATCGCGATTGCTGCTAAAAAAGCAGGGCGCGATCCTGAGTCGGTGAAACTCGTGGTGGTCACGAAGGCGCAACCTGTAGATGTAACTCGCGCGGCGATTGAAGCGGGCGCGAAAATTCTGGGAGAGAATTATCCTGAAGAAGGTGTTATGAAACTTCAATCTCTTCGTGAATTTTCTGCGGTAGAATGGCACATGATCGGTCACGTGCAGAGCCGCAAGGCAAAGCTGGTGGCTGTGAACTTTAACTTTTTACATTCTCTAGACAGCCTGAAACTTGCAAAAAAGTTAGATCGGTTTTGCGGTGAAGCGGGAAGAAAGTTATCAGTCTTGCTGGAATTTAATCTCGGCGGTGAGGAAAGCAAGAGCGGCTGGCCCGCATGGGATGAAACGAGTTGGCAAGAATTGTTGGTTGAGCTTGCGGAAGTTGTTGCCTTGCCGAATTTGAAAGTGCGCGGGTTGATGACGATGCCGCCGCTCGGTGAAACCCCTGAATTCTCGCGGCCATTCTTTCAGAAGCTGAAGCGTTTGCAGGAATTTCTTTCAACTCAATTTCCGCAAGTGGATTTTTCCGAGCTTTCGATGGGAACCAGTTTGGATTACGAAGTGGCAGTGGACGAGGGCGCCACTTTTGTGAGAGTGGGCACGGCGATTGTGGGCGCCAGAAAATATGATTCGGAGGTTGAATGAATTTTGAGTTTTTGGCTTTGTTTGTGAGAATAGTTGCGCAGATATTTATCTACATTGTGATCGCATCTGCTTTGCTTTCGTTTTTTTTGCCTCCGTTTCACCCCGTGCGTGAAGCGTTGGACCGTATTGTTGAACCATTTTTGAACCCGATCCGCAACTTGATGCCGAAGACAGGCATGATCGATTTCAGCCCATTGATCTTGATCTTTGCCGTTGAATTTTTATCGCGAATTGTGATTGCTATTCTTCTTTCTTTCTAAGCGAGGTTAACCATGTCTAGAAAATTTGTCCTTCATGATGGCAAGCGCGGGTCAGCTTTGGCTGTGCGTGTGACGCCGCGCGCTAGCCGTAACGAGATCGTCGGTATGTTGAACGATGGGACGATTAAAGTTCACCTTGCATCTGACCCGGTGGACGATGAATCAAACGGCGAATTGCTGGCCTTTCTCGCGGAGGTACTTGGCGTACCAAAATCCCGCGTGGAGATCGTCGCTGGTGAAACTGGAAGAGATAAATTGATTTCCGTGCTGGATATGGATGTGGAGACTGCGCATCAGCGCGTTTTGGCGCATATGGATTGAATCACGATTCAAAATACGAAATCTATCCGCAGATTTAGCGGATTATGCAGATTGAAGAAAAATCGGCGTAATCTCAGTAATCTGCGGATTTTATTTTAACTTACCTTACGCACCTGGCCGTGATTCCCTGAGCGGAGCGAAGGGTCCCTACCCCCGAAATCAGAGATTCTTCGCTTCGCTCAGAATGACACTGCGTAAGATGAGTTATTTTAAGCTTATTCCGCAGAGCCATACAAGCGCCTGTAAATAACATGGATCTCATAAATATTGCGGAGATAATTACGGGTTTCTTCAAAGCGCACGCTTTCAAGGAACAAGTCTGGGTCATCGCCTGCAAGTTCTTTCCATTCCAGGGAATTTCCAGGGCCGCCGTTGTAAGCAGCCAGCGCAGCATAAATATCTCCATTGAAAAGTACACGGTTCCTTGCCAGATAATGCGAGCCGAATAATACATTTACATAAGGGCGATATAGATCGTCTTCTGTATAGTTAAGCGGCTTGCCCAGTTCGTTTGCAATCTGTGCGCCTGTGGTGGGGACGATCTGCATCAACCCACGTGCGGCAGCAGCCGACTCAACAAAGCCCTCGAACAAGCTCTCCTGCCGAATTACACTAAAAAGCAATAACGGGTCAAATCCATTTGACTGCGCCTCGGGGATGATAATATCTGCATAATAAAGCCCATATCGGATGCGGCTAAAGTATGGGGGAGCCATCATCGATTCAGTATGCTCATCCAAGCCTGCAATTGTGAGTGTCTGGCGCGCGGCAAAAATGGCGGAGCGATATAGCCCTAAATCCGCCAGGTAATTCATCAGTCGATAACTACCTTCCGCATTTAGGCTCGCTTCAAGTTCTTCGCGCAGGTTTTCAAATTCAAGGCGGGCCTCCTCGTACAAACCGAGTTCCCAATATTCATTGCCCCGTATAACACGTTCGTCGGCGCTGAATGAGCCAAGGCCATTTAAATCCACATCCGCGCCGATGCCGAAGGTTAGCCTCATCCAGGTATCTGCGTCTGCACGTTCGCTGGATAAATTCGGTGTGAAATTGTTCGATGCGGCTGGGCTGAATGGTGCGCGTTCTATCAAGACATCACGCGCACGCTCGCTATAGTAGCCGCCTGCATCCAGCGATTGACTGGTACGCCAGGCATTCAGCGCGGCTTCGTTATCCCCAAGTTGTTGCTGTGTTTTCCCGATCCAGAAATGAGCGCGTGCTTTGTCTTCTGTGGCCGTGGATAGGACAAGGCTTCGATTGAATGCATCCAATGCAGAAAAGAAATCTCCCTGACGATACTCAACGATGCCCATCAAAAAGACGGCGTTTGAAGCCTGTGTAGTTCCAGCATATTCATTTGCCACACGTGCCCAGGTTTCTACGGCTTTATCATATTGCGCATCACGTTCGTAGATACGGGCCGCGCTCATTAAATAATCTGTTGAGAGGGTTGTGTTTGGCACAATGGAAATAAATTCCAAAAGAGTTTCTGCAGCTTTGGAATACTCTCCCTTTTGCGACCATTCGATGAATGCTTTTTCTCCCCATGCATCGCCCCAGCTCGGGTGGGTTGAATAGTTGGCGATGAACGTTTCGTAATCCTGTAATGCTTCGTCATTAAAACCCATGTTGCTTCTTGAGAGCGCGCGGTAATAATAAGCAGTGCCGTCGTTGTCCGCGGGATTGGTTTCAAGGTATCTATCAAATGCCGCGATGGCAACCAGATACTGCCCGGCGAAATAATCGACCAGGCCGCGGTCCAATTCGCTGACTGTGCCGCCTGCGTCCAACAACTCCACCAGACTGAGATAGGCATAATAAGACAGCGGATAATTTTCCACAGCCAGACGAAATTTTCCCATCGCCGCTTCGTTCTGACCTTGAACCTGATACACCAACCCAGACTCATACGCCGCCTGAGCTTTGATGTAATCATTCGGCGCGCGCGCCGTGATGCCGTCATATAGTTCTAAAGCGGAATCGTAGTTCCCCATTTCAGTATGTGTGGATGCGACTTTCAAATCCAAGGTAATGTCATCACCCAGTGACGGTGCTTGAATAGCCGCAGTGTAGGCAGGTAATGCTTCCGCATAGTTTTGAGCGTTGAAGAGTGCATCGCCGCGTAGTTCCTGAATGTAGGCATCCAAATAGCCCGGGCGCAATGTGAGATAGGTCTGCCATGAATCTGCGGCGGCTTGATAATTTTCAAGGCGGTAATTTACCAGCCCCTGCAAATAATAAGCCTGCCCAAGTTTGGGCCATTCTGGGTATTCGGTAATTAATGTTTGCAGTGCGGTGATGGTCTCGTTGAATCTGTCATCTGCGAAATAGATTCGCGCTTCACCCCATTTGGCGGAGGCGCGTATCAGTGGGTCGGGTGAGTCTTGCAGGGCAATTTGATAATGAAGCAGCGCGGTATCGTAGTCGCCATTAAAGAAGGCCTGATCACCCACGCTGATGCGGGCAGCGGGCTGGGGAGTGGGCGTGATGGTTGGGGTGAATGTTGCTTCGGGAGTTGGTGAAAGGCTTGGGGTTAAAGTCCAGCCTGGAGGAATGGTAGGAAGCTCCGGGAGGGCGGAGCAAGCCGTTATCGTAACAGCAAGCCAAAGTCCAAAAATGAGGCGGAGGGTCTTCATCCCATTTTTATACTGGCAAATCACGGGAGCGTCAAGCAAGGTTGTATTCACGATATGTGTGCACTATAATCGCGCCTGCGTGTTATCAAAGTGTGAAAGATGAAGCGAAAAACATTTAAAGGATGAATTTTATGCGAACCGTATTTTGGGAAAACAACGAACTGAAAATGATCGACCAGCGCATTCTGCCTGCGCGCTTTGAAGTGCTGGCTTATCGCGGACATAAAGAAGTGGCGCAGGCCATCACGGATATGGTTGTGCGCGGCGCACCTGCTATTGGAGCCGCTGCTGCATTTGGGCTTGCGCTTGCGGGATTTGAATCCGCTTCAAACTCAACCTCAGGCTTGCTTGCCGATCTACAGGCAGCTTGTGCTACTCTGAAAGCGGCGCGCCCAACGGCGGTGAATCTGGCTTGGGCCTTAGATCGCTTAATCCGTGTTGTGTCTTCCGTAAATGGTTCGGCGGATGATGTGAGAACTGCTATCCTGAAAGAAGCGCAAAACCTTGCCGATGAAGATGTGGAAATCAATAAGCGCATGGCGGAGCATGGCGCGGCACTCATCAACGATGGCGATACGATTATTCACCATTGCAATACAGGCGCGCTCGCCACAGTGGACTGGGGGACGGCTTTGGGTGTGATCCGCACCGCACATGAGCAAGGAAAGAAAATTCATGTGCTGGTTGATGAAACCCGTCCGCGTTTGCAGGGCGCACGCCTCACAGCATGGGAATTGGAGCAATACGGCATTCCATACGAGATCATTAGCGATAACACGGCAGGTTATTTTTTGAAAGCAGGCAAGGTGCAGAAATGCTTTGTCGGCTCAGACCGCACAGCCGCCAATGGTGATGTTGCAAACAAGATCGGTACGTATATGCTTGCTCTGGCCGCATTTGATAATGGTGTGCCCTTTTATCCCGTTGTCCCCACCTCTACAATTGATCTATTACTTTCGCATGGAGATTTGATCCCGATTGAAGAACGCAATCCACAGGAAGTGCTTGGCTTGGAATTTGAAGGTCAACGTGTCGCTCCGCAAAATGCAAAAGCCCGCAACATTGCTTTTGATGTGACGCCGAATAGACTTGTTACAGGAATTGTGACGGAAAACGGTGTAGCATATCCGCCGTTTGATGTTAGTTTAAAGAAGTTGGTTGAAAATAAGCCTTAAGAAATTGCCAGTTTAAAAACTTTACATTCACAAAACCCCGTGATAAACTTTTGTTCGCTCGTCTAATCATGGCGCACTCGCAAGAGTGCGCCATTTACTGCGACAAGGAATAAATATGGATATTTTGCTCACTGGTTCAGTTGCATACGATTATTTGATGACCTTCCCCGGTCAATTCAAGGAACACATTCTTCCCGAACGTCTGGCTTCCATCAGCCTCTCGTTCCTGGTGGAGTCAATGTCCAAACAGCGCGGCGGCATTGCCCCGAACATTGCGTACACCATGGCATTGCTTGGTCAAAAGCCGCGCGTGATGGCAACTGTCGGCGAAGACTTTGGCGATTACCGCGCCTGGCTGGATTCAAAAGGTGTGGATACATCTCTAATGCAAGTCATCCCTGGCGTCTTCACCGCCTCGTTCTTTGCTACGACCGATCACGATTCTGCCCAAATTGCCTCTTTCTACCCTGGGGCGATGGCGTACTCTGCAACACAATCCATCAAGGAACTGGATAACAAACCAGACCTTGTGATTGTTTCGCCGAGCGCACCAGATGCGATGATGAAATTTCCTGCCGAATGCCGCGAATTGGGAATTAAATATTTGTATGACCCAAGCCAACAGGTGTTGAGACTCGATGGCCAGGAATTGGCGCGTGATATGGAAGGCGCTCACTTCCTGTTTTGCAATGATTATGAATTCGGCTTGATTTCGAAGAAGACAGGCTGGAGTCTAGATCAGATCTTGGAGCATGTGAAGGTATTGGTGATCACACGCGGCAAGGATGGCGCTGACTTGTATTCAGATGGCGACTCGGTTCACATCCCCACTGTCCCTGAAGATGAGATTGTAGACCCAACCGGAGTGGGGGATGCCTTCCGTGGTGGCTTCCTCGCTGGCTATGCCCACGGCTTTGATTGGAAGCTTTGCGGCGAGATCGGCTCGCTTTCTGCAGTGTATTGTCTCGAACAGCGCGGCACCCAGAACCACTCTTATACTGCTGTAGATTTTGTAAAACGTTTCCGCCAACACTTTGATGATGGCGGCAAGTTGGATGTTTTTCTCAAGTAGAATAATTAACAATTGTTGGATATACATAAAGGAGAAATAAATGAGTAATTATGATGTAAAAGATTTGGCACAAGCCGAAGGCGGTCGTCGCCGCATTGATTGGGCCGAACGCGAAATGCCCGTCCTTCGTTCCATCCGCGAGCGCTTCAAGAAAGAGAAGCCTCTCAAGGGGCTGCGCCTTTCCTGTTGTCTGCATGTGACCACCGAAACCGCCAACCTGATGATCACCCTGCAAGAAGGCGGCGCGGACATCGTCCTCACTGCCTCGAACCCGCTCTCGACACAGGATGATGTGGCCGCCGCTTTGGTGAACCAGTTTGAGATTCCCGTTTTTGCAATCAAGGGCGAAGACAAAGTAACTTATTTCAAGCATATCCGCGCCGCATTGGAACATATGCCGCATATGACGCAGGACGATGGCGCTGACCTCGTTTCATCCCTGTTCTTCATTGAGATGGGGCGCTTTGAAAAACTTGAGCCTTCCCTCGCTGCCTGGGCCAGGGGCCTGAGCGATGAAGAACGCAAGCAGATGCTCAAGAACGTCATCGGTGGTACCGAAGAAACCACCACGGGAGTCATCCGCTTAAAGGCCATGGAGGCTGACGGCGTCTTGAAATTCCCCGTCATCGCTGTGAACGATGCGTTGACCAAGCACTTATTTGACAATCGCTATGGCACCGGTCAGTCTACGGTAGATGGCATCATCCGTGCAACCAATGTGTTGCTGGCTGGCAAGAACTTCGTTGTCGCCGGCTATGGCTGGTGCGGACGGGGCCTTGCTTCCCGCGCCCGCGGTATGGGCGCGCAGGTGATCGTGACCGAGATCGACCCAATGAAGGCGCTTGAAGCTGTCATGGATGGTTTCCAGGTCATGACCATGTTGGAAGCTTCCAAGATCGGCGATATTTTCTGCACTGTAACTGGCGATATCAATGTGTTGGATAAGCATCACTTTGAAGTGATGAAGGATGGCGCGTTGGTTGCCAACTCTGGTCACTTCAATGTTGAGATTAATATCCCTTCGCTCGCCGCAATGAGCGTTGGCGAACCGAACCGCGTCCGCCCCTTCGTTGAGCAATACACCACCAAGGACGGACGCAAGATCAACATCCTCGGCGAGGGCCGCTTGATCAACCTCGCTTCCGCCGAAGGTCATCCTGCTTCCGTGATGGATATGTCCTTCGCGAATCAGGCGTTATCTGCTGAATATATGGCAAAGAATGCGGATAAGCTGGAGAAGAAAGTCTACTCTGTGCCGACCGATATTGACAATGAAATTGCCCGCCTCAAGCTCCAATCCATGGGTGTGAAGATCGACCTGCTCACCGATGAGCAATTGAAGTATTTGAGTTCATGGGAAGAAGGCACTTAGTTCGATTTACGATTTTTTGAATCAATCAGCCCCGCGAGAAATCTCGTGGGGCTGATTGTGTAGTCGTTATGAAATCTTACGGACAGGTGAAAGTAACTTCCTTGGTTGCTGATTTGCCGCTATCGTTGAAGGCTTCTACACCGAATTTATAGGGTACTCCGGGCGGGAGTATCAGCGGCGGAATTCCGAAAACTTCCACGTTTTCTCCGAGGGCGGTTGCAAAAGCACCATTGATATAAATGTTAAAGCCTTCTTCGATGTCGGAGTCATCTTCCCAGGTAATGGTTCCGGTATATTGGAAATTCGGACCCATCGGGATACAGACTTTATTTGCGGTCAGATTCTTGACAGGCGCAGGCGGAGCGAGTGTGGGTGTGGGTGACGGAGTCGGTGTAGCTGGAATGGCAAACTCTGGCAATCCGCTCGTATTCCCGCTGACAGTGGCGTATTGACCCCAGAGCCAGCAGTTGCCTGAGCCGTTCAGGTTCTTGACCACCCAATAATTGGGTACGGATGAATTTTTTCCGACCACTTGGGTTTTCTGTCCAACTGTCACGGCCCCAACTATGTCGTATTGTGTGCTGGGTCCCTCGCGGCAATTTGTATTCACGCTCACAGTGACCTCTGGAATCGAAGGTGTGGCTGTAAATTGCGGCGTGGATGTAAACTCGGGCGTTGCCGTATCCTGTATGGGTGTCGGCGTGCTGGATTGGAGCACAAGCGCCTGGGCAGTGATCGTCAACTCAAGCGAAGGCACATCTGTACCTTGTGCACCGGGCAGATTGCAGGCCGCGAGGGCAACGATCAAAAGTATAGATGGCAGTAGGACTAGTCTCTTCTTTAACATCTTTCTCTCTCCTTTTCATTTAAACAAATTATGACATAACTTGAGAAAAGGTCAAGCACAGGAGGATGAAATTTGTACTATCTGTTTTTGTACCATTGGTACTATTTCTGTGATTGTTTTTCGCAGAGTGTCTTCCATTCTTCAATGGACAAGGTCTCTGCTCTGCGCATGAAGTCTATGCCTGCTGAGGTGAGCAATGCTTCTGATGCTGCGGGTGGTATGTGCAAGCCAGAAGAGAGGGAGTTGCGAAGCGTTTTTCTCTTTTGTGCAAAGCTTGCTTTGATGAGTTTGAAGAATGTATTTAAGAGATCGTTGGGGATGAGCGGCTCATCGTAAATATCAATTCGCAGGATGGCTGAATCCACTTTTGGGGCGGGGTGGAAGGAACTGGCTGGGATATTGGCGACGATAGTCGGTTTGCCATAGACCTGCACACTCAAGGCAAGAAGACTCATATCCCCAGGTTTGGCGCAGATACGTTCTGCAACTTCCTTTTGAATGGTCAGCACAATGCGGCGTGGTTTAACATCCCCTTCGAGCAGGTGACGGATAATAGCGGAGGTGATATTGTATGGAATATTTGCGGCAACAATGAAGTTAGGCTGTTTGATTAATTCAGAAATGGGCAGCTTGAGAATATCACCTTGCACAACGCGCACATTCGGATAAGGCGAGAGAACTGCCCGTAGCGGGGCAAGCAGCTCTGGGTCCAGTTCGACCGCTGTCACTTCTTTGGCAGAGACAGCCAGATAACGCGTGAGACTGCCCAGGCCTGGACCAATTTCCAAGACACTATCATCCTTTAAGATTTCTGCGGTGTCTGCAATTTTCTCGAGAGCAAATGCATCCTGCAAAAAATTTTGTCCAAGACTTTTATCGGCACGCAGCCCCGAACGTTTGAGAACGGCAGCGGCATCGAGCGGGGGAATGGATGCGTAGTTCATCCGCAGACCACCGTGGTTTCTTCCTCTTCTGTGGTTGGTAACTCGATGGTTGGCTCGGGCCACGAACCGTTTTGGAAACGCATGACGTAATCGCGGAGGATGTTGAAATCTGCGGCCACAATGGAAATTCTTTTATCGAAGACGGGGTCAAACTCGCGGGTTTGCGTGAATAATTCCTGCGGGAAACCTGTAAGCAAAATATTCTGCGGCGGGAGTTTGGTGCCCAGGCATGCCAGTTGACTAAGCTGCGCGGGCGTGAAATCTGTGATGACGTTATCTTTGAAAGATTCGATCAACTCGGGGATCTGTGTGACTACTGTTGGGCTGGTAAGTTTTTCGCGAAGCGCGCACAGTACGATGTTCTGATTGTCGGCGCGTTCGAAGTTGCCGCCTTCGCGATTGCGCACAACTTTGAGGGCTTCATCGCCATCCAGATGATTTTCTCCTATCGGCAGGTTTGTGGTTCGTGCGGTTGCCTTGTTGGGAATATTGACATCGATTCCACCAACTGCATTGACCATGTTCACAAAAGTGCGCATGTTCACCGCAATGTAATGATCTACTTGAATACCAAAATTTAGGTTGAGAGTGAGGGTGAGTAAACCCGCTCCTCCGCTGGGGTCATCCCAATATTTAAAGCCAGGCTGGCCGTACAAATAAGCCTGGTTGATCTTTTCATGATCCTGCCCATTTAGGTTATCGGAGATATGCGGAATCTCCACCCACAGGTCACGCGGGAATTCAAGGACGGTGACTTTTGGCGTTACAAAGTCCACGCGTACAATGCGGATCGCATCTGCAAGGCCGTAGGTGTAATTATCTCCTCGTGTATCAGCGCCGACAACGAGGATGTTCATAATATTCGGTCCGCCGCACATGGCAGAGGGAGTATTAGTGGCGTAAGCGAATGTTGGTACAAGTGTCACCAAGCCTGATGGGGTCGATGCTGGATTTGGCGTCCAGGTGGGAGGCATAGTCTGCTGGGCAAATGGCAGGGCTGGCCCAAGCGGCTGATCGGCAAATGATTGATAACTCTGATATGTATAATATCCAACCACCACTAAGAGCGCAATGGCAATGATCGAAAGAAGTGAGACGATGGATTTTTGTATAGTTGTCATTTTTCTTTTCATCCGCTAATCCGCGCTAATCTGCGCGAATTTAAAAAGGATTAGCGTAAATTCGCGCAGATTAGCGGATTCTTGAATCGTCCTTGATAGGAAGAATCTATTACTTCAAAAAATATGGTATTTCCGCAGGAGCAGGTTCAAGGAAATACACGGTGACCCAGCCTGAGATTCCGCCAATTGAGTTGTCGTCGTAGCCGAGGTCGATCCATTTTGTACGCGGCACACCAAATGCAGTTTCAATGATCGGTCCGCCACCCGTATCGCCGATGGTAGCAACGCCGTAACCGGGAATATATACTTTCATACCAGCCAAATAACTATAGATGGAATAATCCACTGCCACGATGCCGTAACCTGCGCGTGCTCCGCTTGCGGTTCCATAAGAACAACCGCCCGTGCCTGAGTTACAGGGCGAATACCACGAGGCGTACATCTCCGCCGCATACCAATACTGATAGGGGATATCTCCTCCGACTGGTGCAAGCACAATTTTTGATCCACTGGCCACGATCTGTTTTTGTGGTTCACGAATGATCGTTTCGTCTTCAGTCTCGCGGCTGACTTCCTTCCCGTCCTCGTAACGGATGCGCGTACGTACCATCGTGATTCCGTTTACACCGGGTTCAATGATTTCCTCCTCCCCAAATGGAACATCGGCTGAATCGACCACTTCCACTTCAAAAGGGATCGACTCCATTGTGAGGCTGATGGATTCATGGACTCGCGCCACGCGGATCTGCCCATCTATGGGCAACGCTTCATTCTCTAACGGGGAGCTGGTGTCCAGCCCTACCAGCGGAATCCCAGCTTCGGCCAGCGCCTCACCAACTGTCCCTGCGACTGAGCGGATATTGATCACATCATCGCCAGAATAAATCATTAAGTCTTGCGCTGGAGTGTAAGTCACTTTCATTGATTCGGTGATCGCAGTATCAACGGGCGGGTTGACATTATCATTCACGCTCAGGGAATAACCTGCTTCATTCAAAACTTGTCCCACCGTCAGTGCTGAAGTTTGAATGGCTTGCTCACCTTGCGCAGTAATAATGTTGACTGTAACGGCGCGGCGCAATTGCAATTGAATGGAATTGACTGTGGTGATGGGTTGATTGATCGCAATGGCGATTCCATTAATAAACACTCGGTCTTTTAGTCCTGGGGTAATGCCCGCCTTGGTTAACAGAATCAGTGGCATGCGCTCGCTGGATTCGATCTTAATAGTTTGTTCACTATCAATGATCGTGATAGACGCGATGTTGTTCGCCTGGCACGCCGATAAAAAAAGAATCAGCGAAAGAGCCAGCCATCGGAAAAGTTTCATGGAAAGTATTATAAACGAATGATGGGCCGCAGGAATTTTCGGATACAATTCGCAACATGAATATCATCAGCAGCACATCCAATCCGCTTATTAAACAGGCGCGCGCGTTGCATCAAAAGAAGGCGCGAAATGAAAGCGGATTATTTTTGGTCGAGGGGATTCATCATGTGGGCGAAGTGGTGGAGGCTGGCTGGGAAGTTGAATCGATTCTGTATGCATCGGGTGTGTTGACCAGCCCCTTTGCTCACGACCTAATTTCCCGCTTCTCTTTCAAGCCTCAAGCTGTTACAGCGCAAGTGATGGAATCAGTGGCTGATAAGGAAAACCCTCAAGGGATCATTGCTGTTGTCCGTCAAAGAAAGCGTCAACTTAAAGATGCCCCGCCATTCAAACGTGCGGTTGCGCTTGTCTCTCCGCAAGACCCTGGCAATGTTGGGACAATTCTACGCACGCTGGATGCGATTGGCGGTGATATGCTCTTCCTGCTAGATGGCGGCGTGGAACTGTATCATCCCACCGTTGTGCGCGCCAGCATGGGCACATTATTCTGGAAACCTGCCATTCAAACTACTTTCAATGATTTTATCGATTGGGCACGCAAAGGGACTACGCAACTCATTGGCGCCTCTGCCAAAGCGGACGTGGATTATCAAACGCTTGTCCCACAAACTCCCTGGGTCTTGATTTTGGGCAATGAGCAAAAAGGACTTTCACCCGAACAAACCGCCGCTTGTGATGTGACCGTTTCGCTACCTATGCAGGGGCGAAGCAGCTCGCTCAATCTGGCGGTTGCAGCGGGTGTGTTGTTGTATCAGTTTGGGAGATAGGCTTAATCGGTCTTTATTCCGCCAGGGAGCGGATATGACCTAAATCCAAATCGCCTTTCGAGCCCCAGCCTTTCTTTCCTTCTGGTATCTCAGGGCGGAATTTTTCATATAAGCTATAGGCCTCGCTTTCAAGTTGTTTTGGCGTGTAAGCCTTGGCGAGTCTTTCCATCGCTGCCCGCGCATCACCAAGATCATCCCCAAATTTTTGTTTGAGATACCTTTCGACGCTCTCGGGGTCGATGTCATCCCCTTTGATCGTTGCGCGCAATCCTTTGGCGGTTTTTACTGCTGGCACACCGCGCCCAAGCAATTCGATAAATTGCAAATTGGCAGGCACTTTTTTCTTATCTTCCTTCTTTGCATCATCTTTTTTCTCTTCATAAATCCCCAATCGCCGCCCTTTGGACTGCGCATTCAGCCCAGCCACTGCTTTGCCGAGTGTGAGAGCTTCGCTTTTGTTATAGCCAAGCCGCTCTGCCACAATTGCAGCCCAGAGAGTCAACACCGGCGCACGGTTGATCTTGATCTTTTTGCTTGTCATTTCTTTTACTCCTGTTTTACGAATAAGAATTTACCATTTGTTGCATAAACTACTAAACGAAATTATAAGCAAAAGGCTTTATATTTTTCCACGCACCTCAAACCAGGCGATCAATTTTTCCAGATGTTCCTGGTGATGGTCGTAAGAAGCGATGAGAATAAATGCCAGAGGATGTCCAACCAGCCATGGGTATCTGCCTGCATCCAGCAAGTCTTTTTCAGGGATCTCTCCGCCTAGTTTCAGAAAACGTTGAAATCCTTCGCTCCAATTCTGATGCACCATCGACCATGACTGTTCATGGTAGGTATTAAAAATCCAGGTATTTGTTCGGTTTGCGTTTTCTTCCCAGCCCTCGCGTAGATTCACAACCCACTCGGGAAACTTCGGCTCCCGGTCAAATACTGCGGCTTCCATCCGCGCAATAGAAATCTGTTGCCAGGCCCACAAATGTGCGATCACATCCTTGATGGACCAGTCATCAAGTACATGGAAGCCAGTGATCTCCTCATCGCTCATGCCTGCAAGCAGTTCTTCCCAACTGTTGAATTGCTCTCTCAATGCTGTCAGAATATGTTCTTTCATGTTCATGATTGTTCTCCAATCAATAAAGGCCCTTTATGGCGCTCTCATGGGTTTTCTTTTCTCAAAAAGCCCACTAATGCAAGATGACCAAGCGGTATGAGAATTGGTAAACAAAGCACAAACCCATCAAAACTAAGCCTGAATGACCACCATGTTGAGTATTCAAGGGAGGGTGGCAGCAAATTGGAAACTAACGAAATGACAAAAACCAACACGCCTGTCAATATGATCGCCCACCAACCAAAAGGTTGGCTTTGAAATTCCTTTACACCTCCGCGAACGAAGACAATAAAAAGCCGCCATCCGCTGCCAATGGCAAACAAACTGACCAGTGCCAATATTCCTAAAGCAACCACATAAAGCAGTTGCGGAAACTTAAATGCATTCATGATAAGAGAATAGGACGCCAACATTGCCAGGCCAGTTAGAGGCGTAGCAATAAGAATAGCTTCAAGGATGAGTAATAAGCGACTTGTTTTCTCTGACATTTTCATTAAGAGAGCGTCTGAAAAGCCTTAAAGTCCAGTTGAGTTCACCACAGACACCGTACTTGCGCTCGGTGCAAGTGTAAAAACGGATGAACACCATTTTTGGATAAAAGCCTTGCGAAAGCGCCTGTAAATCCCTTTTATCTGTGTTCACATCGTACCCATATGGGTATCTGCGGTTAAAACTTGTTTTTAGACACTCTTTTTTAGCTAACGGTTTTAGCCACTGTTATGGATTTGATGTCTTTTTTTAGTGTTTTGTTTCCTTTGATTCTTGACCTAATATTCTGAATAGGTTTATCGAGAGCAGTTATAAATATGAGAGACAGTAAGAAAATTGTGACTAATGAAGCAATCAAAGAAACAAATCCTTGAAATGAATATTCGTGGAATGCTTTGCCATAGAACAAGTACGATACGAAAAGACCTGTTTGCCAATGAAGAAGATAGATCGGATAAGAGAAATCGCCTATCTTTTTATCGACATTATCACTAATACTGATTATTTTTCCACCCTTGACGATGCTGTACACGAGAAAGGTGCAAAGCCCAAGATTAATATAAATCCCCACATCGGCAATTATGGTATTAAATTCAAATCGGGTAAAAAATAAACAATTAGCCAGCGTCAATAGAAGTATAAACAGCGGTGAGATTTTAAGTCTTAAATATTCAGCATACACTTTTTCATCTTTCGAGAGAAAGTATATGCTTGACCCAAGAGCAAACGGTAATGAGGCTGCTGCAAAGGGGAAATATCTGTCTTGCCATGGAAGATTAAAGAGGAAAGAACCGATTACGTAGAATATCGACAATGAAAGCCATATCTTCACTCGCATAAAAGATTTTGAAATACCCATACAAATCAAAATATAAAAAAAGATTTCCACTGTTAATGCCCATGCTGTCGGCACTAATTTTGGATGAATTGTGGAAGGGTTCCATGCAACAAAAGCTATAAAAATATTCTTAATATATTGCGAGGCGGTAATGGGAATAAAAATACTTACGTGGTAGTTTTCTACTGTGTTGCTGCCCAAGAGATAGATAAGGGAGATGGAAATTGCCGCTGCTGCCCAGTATTGGGGGTAAAGCCTGAGGAATCTATTTATTACAAAGGAATAGCTGCCTTGCCATGTATAACCGTAACTTTCATGCATTATCAGTGTCATCAAATATCCGCTTATTATATAAAAACCAAATACAGGATAAATACCCAATGGTGTTTTATCAAAAAGAAATAAATGGTAGGTCATTACCATTAGCGCAAATATCGTTCGAATTAAACCTAACATTTCATCCTCATCTAGTGGCTAACGGTTTGCCTTCGTGGAGCAGTATAAATTCAGAGTCAGACGGGGACTGGTTGGCATTCCAAGACGCCTACTCTTCCACAACGAGTGTCGCCTGCACATCTCCTTCCTTGCCGTCCTCGTCATCATAAATCTCGAGGACTGTACCAGCCGAGCCGTCGGGCAATTGCACGTGCTCGCCCACCTGGATTATCGGGCGTGAGTCGTTGATGATGCCAATCTCGCCACCCGCGGTGTCGATCAACCGATACCGGAAAGTCTTCATGTAAGCCTCCTAAACCTTTGCGAGTCCTGGCCCCGTGACCTAACGGCTTGCGCCATCGTCCTCGAGAGTGTACTGCCCGAGTGGGATCGCGGACTTGCCTTGCGGGCCCGTGGCGTTGGGGCACACGTGGACTCTGTTTGAGATGTAGAAAAAATTTGAAGCTATAAAACTGCTTGACGACGAAGCGGGCTGGCGGGCATTGCCTTTTTTGATTTCGCCAGCCATTGTGCAGCACAAAAAGCTTTGAAATTTCCCTCCTGACAACTGCTACTCATCGGTGGGCAGTGTTTGACATAAAAATAACTCGGTGGGTCTGTCATGAATATTTTATCTGTTTATTGTTTTGTTCCAATTACATCACCAGTGCTCAAAATACAAGTACCTGATGGAATTTTAGCGGGCTGATAACTTCCTGCAATAAAATCATCGTTCTGGATGGTTCCATCAATTCTTGCAATTTCATTGGGGCAACAGCTTCCATTGAAATAGATTAGTAAAGTAATATCAGACTTGTTAATCGAACCTTCAATTCTTGCATTAATACACGAATCAACATAGTTAGAGTTGACCGATAATAATTCTCCAGTTACACCGTTGCCAGATTGTGTAAGGTTGACTAACCAATTTTCTGTTGATGAGCGCTCTTTGAAAACACCATTTGAGTTTGTATATCCTTTGTATGTAAAATTAAGATCCCACATCCCTGTTACATCTAATAATAATTGAGTTGGGATTAATGTTGGCGAAGGTAATTCGAGAGTAATTGTGGGAGTTTCGGCAGCAATATCGATTTTTGGTATTTCAGTAGTGCTGCTTGGAATTATCAGTTCGGTAGAATTATCTGGCGGAACGATAGGAGTAAATGCGATTAAGCCAGCTAGTATTGTTCCTCCCGCGAATATGGCAATAGCACTTCTTGGCTTATCCTTAAATACATAAGACATAATTAAGCTGACTAACTCAATAATTGCTCCAAAGAAGATTTGTTCAGCGAAGGCTTTCACGCAAATTCTCGTTTGTTATTTTTTTTCTGCTATTTTGCAAGGAACTGCCTAACGAGACTGTCGAAAAAGTCAAAAGTGGCGAAAAAAATCCCACTTCGACATGAAAAATCGATCAACAATAAACATCCCGTCCCACCAGTAAGGTTGAACATAGCACTTTCCGCTTGTCGTTTCCCATTTCCGTGTTATGGGTTGCACTTTTTCGACAGTTTCAACGGTTGGCGTTACCTGCGTGAGGGCGGGTGTGGACTCTGCTTGGGAGCAGAGAAAACTTGAAGCCAGAAAAATGCTTGTAAATCGCACAGAATCCTACCATCTAATTAATGCTGTGTTGGAAGAGAAATACCTTAAATAAGTTGCTTAGCTCGATCTCTAATTATCAAGTTTTCGCTTTAGGAAAGAAACAATATGGTTTGTAACAATATCGTTTCGGATATATATATTTAACATCTCGTCTTCACCCCATAGATCCTTGCAGTTTGTTTTTTCTCGATAAACTTTTGAAAAGGCTGGGATAGTTATTTTTTTGTAATTATCTGCATAGGTTGAAGTTGAAAATTCTTCTGCAAAAACAGGATAAGTTACAATTAATTCGGGCGAAAAATCCTTTACTAATTTTGCAGGTATCGCACCTATTACGCCATTACCCCTTTGTTCGGGTATCCTCATGGGATGGTATTTTAATGCCGAGGGGGTCACCAGTCCGACAGCATCTATTATTTCACCCTGAAACGAATAGCCTAAGCCACCAATTTCTGACGACAAGAGTTTTGCGTTAGGATAAAAGTCGTAAAGATAACTTCCAACCTGGAGATATCTTTGGACACGTATGCTAGAGCACAGAGAAGGCAGTACTGACGGAGAAACAAACGCTGCATAGCTGTAATTATATAGATTTGAAATAGGGAGTATGAACAAGGTCGCCGCTGTTAGCCTAATTAATATCCGAGGCTGTAAAGCCGCCCAATAGACTCCAAATAAAATGGGAACAGAAAATAATGGCGCGTACCATGGTTGTAGAAATACTTGTTTTATGATGTATAAAAGGGCAATTATTAAACCGCCACCAAAAATTCCGCCGTTCCATAATTCGCACCCGAATAGAGTTGCTTTCTGACTTCTTAAAAAACTCAAGATGGCAATTGCTAACAATAAATATAATGATGGCTTCCAAAAAAATATATTTGATAACACACCGTTGAATGTGTCCAAAATTGTTATCTGATAAACAACTTGCTTGGCTATGGCTGTATTGGGGATGACTGTTGAGTAAAAGTAATAAATTATGCTTTGCAAAAATGCCGTGGTAGTACCAAATAACACTATGCCTGTTAATTTCTTTTTGCCATTTATATAATAGAACCATATTATTAAAAATAAGCACGCAAATACAATTATTTCATAACGCGTGAATATTGCGAGTCCCATCAATATCCATCCAGTGGCTCTATTTTTTACCAGGAGTAATACGGATAATCCGAGCAGTAGTATTGCCAGGGGTGTTTCCATAAGCCCGGCAGCGCTTGGCAACAACAAGCCAATATACATGAGTTGAAAGGGAAAAAATATTTTGTAAGGCGCTTCTTTTTTTGATAAAGCGCTGAGCAAGTGACTCCAGGTAAATGAGCCAATCATTACGAACACGGCATTTAGAATAGATGTCTTAACAAGAAGGGAAAAGGGCAGCCTGCTCAATACTGCAAGGACGCTGGTCCAAACAAAAGATGAAGTGGACATTACGTGTTCGGATAAGTTGAAATAAGGAAGAAAGTAGTGGCCAAAATTTTCCGAAATACGAAAATGAATGTACGCATCATCATATGCATACGGCGATAGTATTACTATTATCAATGTAACCCAAATTGTTGTCAGCAATGCCAAGATATTTTTCTTCAAAATTCATTCCTTATGGGTGAAATCCCTAACATATGTTTGCGCCACCGTCCCTGAGTTTAGGGACCAGGATTCCGCTTGGGAGGCAGATTGGGCGAGCGAGCCTCCAGCGAGCATCGTTCATCCAGCTTGACTGGATTGCCCAGCCACATCGTCCCCAAAGGAAGCGCATTGGCGCTTGGCATCCCCAGCGTCCAGCCGCTCGCCCCGACGAGTGAAACGAGTACGGGTGCAGCACGCTGTGTTATTAGAATGAAGTTGCATTGAGGCATGGCAGACAGTATCCTGAAGGAGATGGAAGGTCGGGGACGTGTCTGGGGCAGGAGCGTCAGGGACAGTCGGTTGCGGCCCTGGGATGTCCGAAGAAAAATCAGGACAAGCCCGTCGTGTTATTTGACTGCCCGGCGGATTTCAAATCTGGGACCTCGCTGGAAGAGAACGAGAGAACCCGCATCGGTAGGTGTAACTTCCAACCCAAAAATCCATGCCTCAATCTCAAAGACAAAAGGAGTGTAGCATGAAAC